>JASHTO010000709.1 GCA_030040515.1 Terriglobia bacterium | reverse complement strand
ACTGTACGACCATCAAGGCCGCCAAGGAAATGGTGGAGCGGCAGGAATCCGTGGTCTGGGACATCCTGGAAGAGGTCATCAAAGACCATCCGGTGCTCCTGAACCGCGCTCCCACGCTGCACCGCCTGGGGATTCAGGCTTTCGAACCGGTGCTGGTGGAAGGCAAGGCCATCAAGATTCACCCGCTGGTCTGCACCGCGTTCAACGCGGACTTTGACGGCGACCAGATGGCCGTGCACATCCCGCTTTCACCCGAAGCGCAGATTGAAGCTTCGGTGCTCATGCTCTCGGCGCAGAACATCCTTTCGCCTGCCAATGGGCAGCCGCTGGCCGTGCCCACTCAGGATATCGTGCTGGGCGTCTATTACCTGACCAAGGACAAGAAGGGCGCGAAGGGCGATGGCCGGGCGTTCGCCAATTCGGACGAAGTTTTACTGGCGCTCGAAGCGGGTGAGGTCGAGACGCTCACGCCTATCCGGCTGCGTTACACCGGCCGCGTGATCGATTTGACCACCGCTTACGACGATCAGGACGTGCTGCACACCGAGCCGATTACCGTGACCAACCAGTTCGTCAACACTACGGTGGGCCGCGTGATTTTCAACGACCACCTGCCCAAGGACTCGACGGGCCAGCCGCTGATGCCGTTCGTCAATGGTCTGCTGCGGAAGAAAGGCCTGGGCGCGCTGGTGAATTACTGCTACCTGCGCTTCGGTCTCGACACCACCGTGCACATGCTCGACGGCGTGAAGACGCTGGGCTTCCTCTACGCCACCAAGGCGGGAATCTCCATCGGCATTGACGATCTGGTGGTGCCGCAAAGCAAGGGCAAGCTGGTGGGCGATGCGGAAAAAGAGGTCATTGAAGTCGAAAAGCAGTACCAGGAAGGCGCCATCACCCACGGCGAGCGCTACAACAAGGTCATCGCCATCTGGTCGAACGTCACCGACGAAGTGGCCAATGAAATGTTCAACGTCATGGAAAAGCAGGACACCGAGGGCCAGATGAATCCGATCTACATCATGGCGGATTCCGGCGCGCGCGGTTCCAAGCAGCAGATTCGCCAGCTCTCCGGCATGCGCGGACTGATGGCCAAGCCTTCGGGCGAAATCATCGAAACACCCATCACCGCGAATTTCCGCGAAGGGCTGAACGTGTTGCAGTACTTCATCTCGACCCACGGCGCGCGCAAAGGCCTGGCGGACACGGCTCTGAAGACCGCTGACTCCGGCTACCTGACCCGCCGCCTGGTGGACGTGGCGCAGGACGTGATCATCTCCGAATTCGACTGCGGCACGCTCGACGGCATCTACGTCGAGCCCATCGTGGAAGCGGGCGAAGTGGTCGAGCCGCTCCGCGACCGCATCGTGGGCCGCGTCTCGCTCGAGAAGATCAAGGACTACGAAGGAAACATCATCGTGGACGTCAACCAGGAGATCAACGAAGACCTGGCGGCGGCGATTCAGGCGGCGGGCATCGAGCGCGTGCGCATCCGCTCCGTGCTCACCTGCGAGTCGCGGCGCGGCGTTTGCGTGCGCTGCTATGGCCGCAACCTGGCGACGGGCCGCATGGTGGAAATGGGCGAGGCGGTGGGCGTGATCGCCGCGCAGTCCATCGGCGAGCCCGGCACGCAGCTCACCATGCGCACGTTCCACATCGGCGGAACCGCCAGCCGCATCTCTGAGCAGAGCACGCTCGAAGCCAAGAACAACGGCTACCTGAAGTTCCACGGCGTCCAGACGGTCACCAACCGTGAGGGCGCGCACGTGGTGATGAACCGCAACGGCGCGGTGGCCATCGTGGACGACAAGGGCCGCGAGCGCGAACGCTACTCGGTGGTCTACGGCGCGCGCATCAAGATGGCGGAAGGGGCGCCGGTAAAGATGGGCGACATCGTGGTCGAGTGGGACCCCTACACGTTTTCGATCCTCACGGAAGTCGGCGGCGAAGTGGCGTTCAAGGACCTGGAAGCCGGCGTCACCCTTCAGGAGCAGGTGGACGAAGTCACCGGCCTCTCCCAGTGGGTGGTGAAGGAAGCCGCCGACGAAAAGTTCCAACCGCAGGTGGTGATTCGCGGCGACTCGAAGGGCGGACCCAAGAAATATCTGATGCCTTCGCGCGCGCACCTGATGGTGCAGGAAGGCGACAAGGTCAGCGCGGGCGATGTTCTGGCCAAGATTCCGCGCGAGACCACCAAGACCAAAGACATCACCGGCGGTCTGCCGCGCGTGGTCGAGCTCTTTGAAGCCCGCAAGCCGCATGAGCCCGCCGTGATCACGGAAATTGACGGCGCGGTTCGCTACGGCGATGTGGTAAAGGGCCAGCGCAAGATTCTGGTGGTTCCCGAAAAGGGTGAGGCCAAGGAATACCTGCTGCCCCGCGGCGTGCACGTCTCCGTGCAGGAAGGCGAACACGTCCATGCCGGCGAGCCGCTGATGGATGGCCCGCGCAATCCGCACGACATCCTGGCCGTCCTCGGTGAAAAAGAACTCCAGAAATACCTGGTGGACGAGATTCAGGAAGTCTACCGGCTGCAGGGCGTGAACATCAACGACAAGCACATTGAGGTAATTTCGCGCCAGATGATGCGCTGGGTGAAGGTGGAAGAAGTGGGCGATACGGAATTTCTGCTCGATGAACAGGTGGACAAGTTCAAATTCCGGGAGCAGAACGAGCTCGCCAAGTCGAAGGACGGCAAACCGGCTGTCGGACGACCCTTGCTGCTCGGTATCACCAAGGCGTCGCTGGCCACCGATTCCTTCATCTCCGCTGCATCGTTCCAGGAGACGACGCGCGTGCTCACGGAAGCCTCCATTCGCGGCGCCGTGGACCATCTGCGCGGCTTGAAGGAAAACGTCATCATGGGCCGGCTGATCCCGGCCGGCACGGGTCTCGAGTTCTACCGCAACTTCAAGCTCCTGACCGAAGCCGAGCCGCAGCAGCCTGAAGCCGGACTCGCAGCTTCACCGACCGAGCCCGTCATCCCCGCGACCTCCGTTCCAGTCGCGGAGCTGGCGGACGAGGACGAAGCAAGAACGGTGTAGAGGGCGTAGAGCCGGTCCCGCTGAAGCGGGACCGGCAGTTCATGTCAATGGCCAGTGGCTGGTTGTCAGTTCAATGAACTGATGATTAGGTGCTGGCCATTTTGCCTTATACTTCACAGGCTGAGCCACCTGGCTGTATTTACATTGTGTAAATATCTTTCATGCACTATACTTGGAATGATGCGAAGAACCAACGCAACGTCATTCTGCACAGCCTTGCATTCGAGGACGCGATTCGGATCTTCGAGGGACCAACACTGGAGCAAGTCGATGATCGATTCGAATATGAGGAGACCAGGATTTACGCTATTGGCCTTGTAGAAGGCCTGGAAATTACAGTTATTTACTTGGACAGAGGCAATGATGAAAGAAGGATCATCTCGGCGTGGCGGTCGGAACCAAGTGAAAGGCGCGCGTACTGGAAGTATGTCGCGTCGTAAACGGACGACGACGGATTGGAACCGATTACGGGAAATGACGGATGCTAAAATCCGTCAGGGCATATTATCGGACCCCGAAGCCCGCCCAACAGACGCAGAATTCTGGAAAGGCGCCAAAGTCGTCTGGCCAAGCCGGAAGGCCATAGTTACCATGCGCCTCGACAAAGACTTGCTGGAGTGGTTTCGCCGGGAGCGCGGGTACCAGACTCGCATCAACGCCATCCTCCGCGCTTATATGACCGCTCACAATTCCGTCTCTGCCGGGAAGCAATGATTCCTGAGATTCTTGCCCTGCCGAAGGATCAATCCCGACAATAGCCGCCAGTCACGGTCAGATGTTTCCTGACCGTGGGTTCTTCCTGACACACGAAAAGCCCACGGTCAAGAAAGCATTGACCGCGGCTACCCGCTCACTCATGACCTTGAGAAATGCGATCGGATTATCGGCTCCGCGGCCCAACCTGACGCTGGCCACGGGGAGAACCCCGCGAACGGCTCGCATTGACAATCGTAGGATGTCACTGGAGATGGGCGCGGGGACCACGGACGTTTTTATTTTGAATAAAGCCCTTCCCCGAGATTCAAACTGGCCTTGCCATTGAAGCTTCCCATGGTCACGCCCTGGCCTGAGGCGACATATTCTTTCAGTGCGGCCGACATTCGACGCGCCACACCCGGATATTTGTCCGCGACGTCGGTCAGCTCCTTGGGATCATTTTGAAGGTTATAGAGCTGGGGCTCATAGGGCTCGGCGGGCGCTCCGGGAAATTTGTGATATACGCCCGCGTTCGTCCCCGGTTTCCAGATTTCGCTGTAATTCCATTCGGCGTTTCGAACCGCCCCCACCCAGCCGTAAGTCTGCACAACATATTCGTGATGCGACGCGCTTCCCGAGACCAGCGGCCAGAAATCCTTGCCCGTCGTCCGCGAGGGCGGCTTCAGCCCCAGTTGGCCGAGTACAGTGGCCATCACGTCGGGAATTTGCACAAATCCCTGCACCTTTTTTCCCGCGGAGGAATTTCCCGGAACATGCATGAGCATGGGAATATGCGTCACCTGGCAGCGCAGCTTGTCCGGGCCTTTCAGGAACTGTTCGTGCTCGCCCAGCAGCGCGCCGTGGTCCGCCATGAACACCACTACGGAGTTTTCCATCAAGCCGAAATGCTCAATCGTCTCGAGCAGCGCGCCCACCCAATGATCCACGCAACTCACGTCGCCGGCGTAATTGGTCCGCATGCGATTCTTGATCTCGTCGGAAAGGGGAATGGTGTCATAAGGCGGCTCAATAAAGCTCGGACCGCTCGCGCTGGGCATATATTTTTCCAGGAACCGGCGCGGCGGGTCCCACGGCTCATGCGGATCGAAAAATTCTACTTGGAGATAGAAGGGTTTCTGCGCGTAATTCTCATTCAGCCAGCGAATGGCCGTCTGTGCGGTGATCTGGCTCACGGATTCGCCTTGCTGCTGCCAAAGATTGCGGTTGGCTTTGTATTGGCTCAGGGAATTGCGAAGCCCCGGATTTTTGGCCAGGGATTCCTCGGAAACAAATTCGCTGATGTCCAGCCCGTGGCGCGGGCTGGTGCCGTAATAATCGAACTCGAGCCCGCGAACCCATCGCCAGGTGTGGAATCCGCGCTGAAAATTTCTGCCGGGCTTGAATTGATGATAAAGGCTGCTGATGAGGGCGTTGAGGTAACCCGCTTCCAGGAGCGTCTCACTGAGTGTCACGTCTTCGTGATAGAGCGGATGCCATCCTGGCAACTGCACGTTCTCGTGCTGGGGAAAATAATAAGCCGGAATCCCGCGCCGCCCGGTGTAAAGCGTGCGGCGAATCGGGATGGTGGGCATCAGCTCTGAGTAAGCGTCGGTGAAGACGGTGGCGCGCTGCGCAAACCGGTCGAGGTTCGGAGTCTCGAGAGTCTCCAGCCACTTCGGCCCGTAGGGCGCCAGATTGTCCGCCCTAAAAGTGTCTGCGACGATGATGATCAGATTCAGGCCGTTGCCCGTCTGTTTGGGAGGCGACTCCCAATCCGCTCCGCACATCGGTTCCGTCGCGTCGCTGCCTTTCGCCAAAGCCGGCAGCTCCCTCGCACCGGCCGCGGCTCCCACCGCCGCACCTTTCAAAAAACCTCTTCGCGTAAATTTTGTATCGCTCATGCTCCCCCTTGGTCAAATTCGCGACTTCAATTTAGCACCAAGGCTGGACCGCCGTTTCGAAAAGTTGCGAAAGCCCGCCGCCTCGCCAGGCGAAGCCACCAACGGCTCCCCTCGCTTGATTTAGGAGGGGCGTCCCCTAATTAGGATTCGAGCCGTTGCGGTGCCTGGCACCGCTGGGCCTGGGGCCGGATTCGTCGGCCGACGGATTCGGCCCCACAAGATGCCCCCAAGAAATTCTCACGCGGTCGCCAAAACCCGCCGATTAACGACGCGGAGGAGTGTCGGGGGACCATCGAGGGGGTGCGAATGGTGGCACTCCCCCGCCGGGGTTGATTGGGCGCCAGCTTGCACGCCATTCGTGAGTGCCCCAAAAATAGGCGCGGCAATGGCTGCTTTGCCCAATGCCATCCATGACCGTGCAGCACTGCATTTTGAGAGTACCCGCATTCCCCCACGGCGTCCCCGTTTGCAGTTAATTCCTGCGATGAGAACGTGGCGGGAATCGGATCTTGCAATCTAAGCCACCCGTAGGGGCACCCCTCGCGGGTGCCCTGCCGCGGCATGGCCGCGGCCAAGGGCAGGCACGAGGCCTGCCCCTACGTTCTGATGGCGGGATAAACCCGCCGCTACGAGTCGCGGAGGCTACACACTCGGTTTGCAGGAAAAAACGCGGATCCCGACAGGCGGGTCGGTCCGCGCTACGGCTGGAGATTTTCAATTCTGGATAACCTTCTCGCGCAGTCCCTTGATGCGGTCGCGCAACTGTGCGGCTTTTTCGAATTCAAACTGCTTGGCGGCTTCGCGCATGCGGGTTTCGAGCGTGCGGATCAACTCTTCGAGCTGGTCGCCGGTGGCAGCATCGTCGGCTTCCTCGACCGGCACGGTTACGTAATCGGCTTCCACGATTGAGGCGAGGGACATATCCACGGGCTTCGAAATGCTCTCGGGGGCGATGTTGTTGTCCAGGTTGTACTGAATTTGCTTCGTGCGGCGGCGATTGGTCTCCGCAATGGCCTGCTGCATCGAATCCGTTCGCCGGTCGGCGTAGAGTATCGATCTGCCGCGCAGGTGGCGCGAGGCGCGACCCATGGTCTGAATCAGCGAGCCGGCAGAACGCAGGTAACCTTCCTTATCCGCATCAAGAATGGCAACCAGCGAAACCTCCGGCAGGTCGAGACCTTCGCGCAGCAGATTGATGCCAATCAGCACGTCGAATTCCCCGCGGCGCAAATCGCGCAGAATCTTGACGCGCTCCAGCGTCTCAATCTCGGAATGCATGTAGCGGCAGCGCACGCCCACTTCCGCGTAATACTCGGCCAGGTCTTCGGCCATGCGCTTGGTGAGCGTGGTGACCAGCACGCGCTCATGGGCTTCGGCGCGCTGGCGGATTTCACCCAATAAATCGTCAATCTGGTTGCGCGTGGGCCGCACTTCCACCTCCGGGTCGATCAATCCCGTGGGCCGGATGACCTGCTCCACCACCTCTCCGCCCGTTTTGGTCAGCTCGTAAGGTCCGGGCGTGGCGGAGAAGTAAATCAACTGGCCAATGCGATGCTCAAATTCCTCGAAGGAAAGCGGGCGATTGTCGAGCGCCGAGGGCAGGCGGAAACCGTATTCCACCAGCGTCTGCTTGCGCGAGCGGTCGCCCGCATACATGCCGCGAAGCTGCGGAACGGTCTGGTGACTCTCGTCAATGAACATCAGCGCATCCTGGGGAAGATAATCGAGCAGGGTGGGCGGCGGCTCGCCCGGCAGGCGCCCGGAAAGATGCCGCGAATAGTTCTCGATGCCGTGGCAGTAACCCATTTCCTTCATCATTTCGAGGTCAAACATCGTGCGCTGGTGCAGGCGCTGCGCTTCCACCAGCTTGCCCTGCTTTTCGAGCTCTCCGCGCCACCATTCGAGCTCACTCTTAATGTGCTCGACGGCTTCCTCCTTGCGGCTGGCGGGAAGAACGTAGTGCGTGCGGGGGTAAATCGGCAGGCGCGCAAGATTCTGCTTCACCTGGCCGAACATCGGGTCGATCTGCGCGAGCGATTCCACCTGGTCGCCCCACATTTCGATGCGGTAGGCATTGTCTTCGTAGGTGGGATAGACCTCAATCACGTCGCCGCGCACGCGGAAAGTGCCGCGGCGGAAGTCGATGTCGTTGCGCTCGTACTGAATTTCCACCAGGCGACGCAGAATATCCTGGCGCGAAATCTTCTGGCCCTTTTCGAGCATCACCAGCATCCCGTAGTAAGCCTCGGGCGACCCGATGCCATAAATGCAGGAGACACTAGCCACAATCAGGCAATCGCGCCGCTCGAACAGCGAGCGCGTGGCCGACATGCGCAGCTTGTCCAGCTCGTCGTTGATGGTCGCTTCCTTCTCAATGTAAACATCGGCAGCGGGAATGTATGCTTCAGGCTGGTAATAATCGTAGTAGCTGACGAAGTATTCCACGGCATTCTGGGGAAAGAAGTGACGAAATTCGTGGTAAAGCTGCGCGGCCAGGGTTTTGTTGTGGACCAGAACCAGTACGGGACGATTCAGCGCCTCCGCCACCTTGGCGACCGTAAAGGTTTTGCCGCTGCCGGTGACGCCGAGCAGAACCTGATGCTGCTTGCCGTCCTGCGCGCCGCGAATCAGGTCGCGAATGGCCGTCACCTGGTCGCCCCGCGGTTGATAGGCGGAAACGAGTTTGAAGTCCATGTTTTAAGAGTAAAGGGGAAAGGGGAAAGGGGAAAGACAAAAGGGGATGGCGATATGTTACGATAGGTGGGCCTTCGGGCAG
>JASHTO010000708.1 GCA_030040515.1 Terriglobia bacterium | reverse complement strand
TGTGTTTCGCCTTTTTCTTCCTGAATGATCCTAACGGGCACCGTTCGCTCTACGTACAATCACCCACCCGGTGCGTGAAATCCCGCACTTTTCGGCGTGGAGGGCTGGGCAAGAACGCGGACGGCCTTCCCGAACCGCTTATATACGGAACGACGTAAGTGTTTGCGTATTTGGCTGTAGCGGCGCTCGCCCTGCGACCCAAAGCCGTCTTCGGGCGACGGGTCGTAGAGCGCCGCTACAATTTATGTCGCTCTGTATAGCCTCATGGGTTACCACGATTCGTTAATTCTAACGATGTTGGCCCTGAAATTGTCCATAATTTCTCCTGGGGGAAGTGTCAATGCGCGAATTTGTCGACTCCAAAAGCTGAGAACATACTAAAAACAAGGGAGTTATTCGGAAACAGGCGAAAAGCGAAGATCCGCGCCTAAAATCTGCTTTGTAGCCTCTGCCAAGCGGCCTCAGAAGCTGGAGGGCGGGATCAGGCGACGGAGGGGGCCAGAAATTTCTTGCCTTGAATTGCCAGGGGATCATCCGGCGCGGCGCGAACAAATTCCGCCAGGACTTTTTTGGCAGTGGGTTGAGGATTCCCGCCAAGCCCAGTGAGCGCCAGGTTGCGGACCGAAGGTGGCTGAGCGGTATCGGAAAGAACCTTGCCCAGAACCTCGACCACTTCCGAAGAGCCGATGGCCGCGAGGGCGCGCACAGCTTTTTCCAGCAGGCCCGTCCGCGCTCCGGTTTTGGCCTGAACAAATTCCCGCAGGCCCGTGACGCTTTCCGGGTCTTTCATAAAGGAAAGTTCGTCGAGTGCGGTCTCCAGGGCCTGGCCTTTCAGGTGCGGAAGCGCCTCGGCAAGCCCCGCTCCGCGGCCCGCCACTTTGCACTTGACCATGGAGGTTACGGCGGCCTGCTGCACGCGGTCATCGGAGTGGCGAAGTGCGATGCGCAACTGCACGGGCAGTTCCGGATCGCAGAGTTCGCCCAGCACCGTGCAGGCATTCCGCACCACGTACCAGCGTTCGTCGGAAAGCCTTCGTCGCGCCGCTTCCATGGCCGCGCCGCCCAGCAGGGGAGCGCACATACGCACGAGGCGCAATCGATTGGCGGCGGAGTTTTCCTTCTCCAGAAGCAAAAACACCACTTCCCCGCTCTTCGGTCCCAGCCATTTGGCGAGCGAGGCCACCACTTTCGCCCAGCCGGGATCGTCGCGCTTGGCCATGTAGAGCTCGATGACTCGCTCGAACGCCCCCATGGGGAGCAGATTTTCCAGCGCCTCGCCGCAGCATGGGCGATGCCGGGCGGCATCCTTGGCCTGGGAGGCATCGATGTCCAAACCGATTTTATTGACGACGGCAAAATCCTCGAAACCTGCGGCCGACTGCGAGATGGCGGTCAGACATTTCGCCACCTGCTGGTGGGACGGCATGTCGTTGCGCGCGCCCTCCAGCAATTCCTTGCTCAGGCGGGTTGCCATTCTCCGCAAAAGGGGCATGGTGGTGGAGCTTGTCACGATGGGAAGGATTTGCAGCACCTTGGCGACTTCCTGGGACCGCGAAACGTCCGGAGGAGAATCGAGGAACTGGAGAAAATGCTCCACAACTTCGGTCACATCCTTCACCCTGCCGGCGGCCATCGCTTCCTGAAGGTATTTGATGAGGCGTTGAAAATCCTGGTCATCGTACTGGTAGATCCGCATGAGCTGCGCGTACTTCTCCTGCGGGTCCAATTGCACCCACATGATTTCCTGGCGGATGCGGTTGAAGACCTCGGGGGGCAGGTGAGCTTCCTCAACTACGTGAGAAAGTTTCTGGAGAATGCGCTCGGCCACGTGGGTGGCCTGCATGCCGCGCATCAGGATCTGGACGACCTGCTCCTGCACGACGGGGAGGGTGGCATGCGCGGGATCCTTGGTCAGTTGCTTGCCCGCCAGGTCGGCGGTCAGATCCTCTACCAGGATCTCGGCGATGGCTTCCGGTGGGCGGCTGCCCAGTTCGGCCCGTTTTTCAGCGGGCATCGTTGACAACAGGAGGTTCGGAGTGAACTCTTGCAGCATGCGCGTGAGCGCCCGGAGCGACTCGCGCGGGTCGGCGCCGGGCGTCATCAGGGCGGCCTGGGTGGCCTTGCCCGCAAGGTCCAGCGCTTCCTTGGGTCCACCCGCGAATTCGGCGGGGGATTCCATGCCGACAAACCGCAGGAGCGATTCCAACCCGGGCCCGCCACCCGCTTTGCCCGGGCCAAGAATCCCCTGCGCCATCAGATACGACTCGGGATTCATTTGCAGAACGGTATCTTCGCCCTCGGGCGTTATGGCCGGTAGAACGCGCATTCCCACCAGGGGATTCTGCTGGAGAAAGGGTTGGATGCCGCCCTTTTCCTCAATGACTTTGGGTCGAGTGCCCACGATGGCCAGCCCGCGTTTGAACTCGCCAAGCGTTATGCCTGCGGAAAACGTGATGGCGCCGATGCCTCGGCGAAAAAACTCACTCTCCAGCTGGGCGAGACCGGAATCGTCAGTCAGCAACTCGTTGATCAGTACCCTCTTGTTTAAAAAGCCAAAGGTGAATTGCTGGGCCTTGCTCAGGATTTTGCTCAACGAATCGTACATTTGCGTTGTGGCGCGCACGGCGGCAGGGTGCTCAACGGAATACATGATGACAGTTTTAAACGTCGATTGGAGCGAGTGGCCAAAAGCCAAGCCTTCCGCCTTTAACTGCGCCTTCTCAGCCATAGTTTACCTGATCGGGATGAACGCCAAACTCTTCAGATGTCAGCCAGATGTTACCCCATCATACCAATTATTGGCAAGAAACGTAAGTCAGATGCCCCGGTATGTCAATTGGGGGAAATACCCATGGAGGCCCTCAGGTAAAATCCTCCTTGGTCAAAATGGCAAATCGTTGTAGACTATAATGGTTGTTTTATGACGCGGATTGAATATCAAGAGCTTCAAAAAACAACATATACCGCCATTTCATACAGCACTTCTCCTGCGGTAGCGCGTGTTCGGGGAAGCACGAGCGACACCTTGCGGACCAAACATCCGGTTTAGAATCAATAGCTTTTCTTCGTGATTATTTACTTGACAAACCCAATATATTAACTCTTGCCAGTTCCTTGGGACGAGCGTAGGATGCGCACCGACGAAGGGAGTCAAAAGCATGTGCGCAGGAGTAGATTTCAATTGGGTGCTCGCAAGGTTTAACTGCTCGGTTGTAAGGGAATTTTTCGAACTCAAGCGACT
>JASHTO010000062.1 GCA_030040515.1 Terriglobia bacterium | reverse complement strand
GACTCCTTGCCGTTGGACCCCTCGAAAACATATTGTTTCGCGACCTTCTCCCAAGGCAATTCGCGGCGCTTTTGGCTCAACTCATCGCGCAGGCGGGTAAATTCCTTCTCCTTCGCCAGAAGTTCCTTGCGCGCCGCCAGCCACTCGGCCGGCGAGACTACTTTGTGATTCTGCATGCTGCTGCTGTTGGCCATGGTGATTCTCCTGTGTAGCGCTTTTTCATAGTTCGCGGCTGGCGCAGAGATGTATGCCAATCTCTGCGTGTAACTCTCCAGATTGCGCCCTTTAGGGAACCGCAGACTCCACACAGCAGGAGTCTGCGCCAGCCGGGTTCGTTGGATTACCTCTATTCCTTTTTCGACGCCCATTTTACCGCCAGGACGATGAGAATAAATGCGTCGAATACAATTCCTCGTGGGTTGTAGTAGTCATACCGAAGTTCAATCCCAGAATTATTGCCAAAAATGGACCGAGGACCCACCAGTTACGCTTCTTCGCCGCCGTCTCCTGCTCCATAGACACCCCGTAACTCCCTCTGGTGCGTCGCTCTCAGTGCACCAGCACGTAACTCACGTCGATTTCGGTTTGCACCTCAGCCGGCGCGCCATTTACCTGAAAGGGCTGGTAGCGCCACTTGGAAACCGCGTCCATGGTGGATTTGATGAGCAGCGCATGCCCGCTGATGACTTCCAACTCCTCAACTGAGCCGTCTGTGCCGATCATCGCCGCCAGGCGGACAGTGCCCTGCACGCGCGCATTCCTGGCAACCTGCGGATAATCCGGCGGCGGCTGGGAAATAAGCCGAGTCGCCTCCATTTCCCCGGACATGCGCACAATTTTCGGAGGCGGAGTCCCTGCGGCGGATTTCGGGTGGGTGGCCTCGTGAGCAGTCATGGTCATCGTTGACGCGCCCAACTTCGACTGTCCAGCCTGGCGAAGCGCGCCGAGCACGTCCGCCTTCGCCCCGGCAACCTGATAGGCGTGCAGATATTCGTCGTAGGGTTCAAAATCAATTCCCCGCGAGCTCACCAATTCCGTCAGAACATCGCTGTCCATCCCGGTGAGCAAAAGATTGAGAATCTGGTCGCGATCGAGCGGCGCATCCCTTGAAGGGGCGGCGTCGGCGTCCGGCTTATCCGGCGGGCGCTGGGCAACGCGCACGGCGGTAATCACTCCGTCATCGGCCCCGACCTTTTTCAGCAAATCCAAATAAGAGTTTTTCGGCTGAAAGGTGATGCCGCGCTCCACCACCAGCGTCGCCACGCGCGAGCTCGGCACATCTCCCAACACCAGCGCCAGCACCTGGACTTTGTCGAGCGACTCGCCCTTCATTGAAACCGATTGCGCCCTCGCCAGGCTGCAGAGAATAAGCCATAAAGCCGCCAGGATGATTCGCGTTTTCACCAGCTTCCCCTCCCGAATACTGATTGCCGATATCATAACTCCAAGAACCAGGATTAGGGCGGGGGGAATTTTCTCCCTTAAGTGTGGCAACGGCGGTAGCACGGGCATCGCCCTGCGGCCCATAGCCTTCGGCGACGGGTCGTGCCCCCTGTGGCGTGGGTATCCTGCTCGCGCTACGAGAAAGGTGATCGCTTGGACCGGCGTTTACTTGGGCGGTGAAGAGGTTGCTGCCGGCATAGGCTGAAGCAACTGTTCCTTGCGATAGACGAGGGTATTGGTATCGTAGGCAGCAATCTCAAAATCGTGGCCGTGGGTGATGGCGTCGCAGGGGCAGGCTTCCACGCAGTAGCCGCAGAAGATGCAGCGGTTGTAATCGATGTTGTAGACCTCCGCGTAGCGCTCCGCGGCGCTGATGCGGTGGTCCCCGGTGTTTTCGGCGGCTTCAATGTGAATGCAATTGGCCGGGCACGCGGCGGCGCAAAGGAAGCAGGCGACGCACTTCTCCAAACCGTTCTCGTCGCGGCGCAGCACGTGAACGCCGCGGTACCGGCCCTCAAAGTGAACGGGCTCGATGGGATAATTCTCCGTTACCGTGGGCCCGATCATCTCCTTGAAAGTGGTCGCGAAGCCCTTCGCAAGCGCCACGGCGGAATCGGCCATTTCCTTGACGATGTTTGGCATAGCCCGTCTGCCCTCACTGACAGTATAGCGAATGGGGCTGGCACGGTCAAATTCGGGGGAAGGATCGCTCCGGCCCAGGGCGGCGGGCGGAGGTCTGTAAAACCCAGCTTGAGTGGACTGCGTCGCCGATTTCGCATCAGCGACGCGGCGGCGGGTGAAGTGGGGGTTCACAGCGACGCGAGCTTTCCCCGCCCGCTCTTGTTTTGGAGTGCGGCAGCTCGCTGCCGCTTTGGTTTCAAGCCAACTCGCTGGCAAGGCTGGCGCGTTAGTTTCTGCCAGTAGTATCCCCCGGCAGCGCGGGGGATTTGAAATGCTTGCCCCTGAAAGGGCGTGGAAGAAACCCCTCACCCGCCGCCTCGCGGTCCCCCCTCTCCCCTTGGAGAGGGAAGACATATCTTTGGCGCGCTCGCGCGCTAAAAACTCTTCCCTCTCCCGTGGGGAGAGGGGGGACCGCGAGGCGGTGAGTGAGGGGTCTTTTCGGGGCGATCGGCAGGAACGGGAATCATGCTTCCGGAACTGCCAAGCCTCTATTACGACCCCAGCAGTACCCGGGATCTCCCAAGGAAGTAATCATCCTCCGGCAAAGCCGGGGGAT
>JASHTO010000707.1 GCA_030040515.1 Terriglobia bacterium | reverse complement strand
TTGGGGAACTGTCCCGTCAGCATTCGCGAGATCAACACGCGGCTGCCGATGCGGAAAAAGAGGTGGCTCTCATCCTTGGAAATTTCGACGGTGGTCTCCTCTTCAACCTCAGCGATCAGGCGAAGGAGTTCCGCCATGGCCTTTCTGGGCACCAGCAGGCGCAATTCACTCTTCAGTCCCTGCACCTGCACGTCGCGTTCGACCAGCGCCAGGCGATGCCCATCGGTCGCCACCATGCCAGCGCTCTCGGGCTTCAGGAGAAGCAATGCGCCGTTCAAGGTGTAACGCGATTCTTCGTTGGAGATGGCGAAGATGGTTTTGTGAATCATGGCGCTGCAAACGCTAGCGGGAAGCGAGGCCAGGGGTTTGGGAACATCGGGCAACACGGGAAAATTGTCACGCGCCATTCCCACCAGCTTGAAGGATGACCGCTCGCACGTCACCTGCACCCAGTGATTCTCAAGAAGCTTGAACTTCACCTCGGCGTCAGGCAGGGAACGGACAATCTCAAACAGGCGCTTGGCCGGAACCGCACCCGCTCCGCCCTCCTTCACCTTGGCCGGACATCCACAGCGAATCCCCAGGTCCAGATCCGTCGCGCTGATGCGCAGCGTGGATTCATCCACCTCAAAAAGTAGGTTGGAGAGAATCGGGATGGTGGTCTTTTTTTCCACCACGCCTTGCGTGAGCGTCAGTTCCTTGAGGAGGTCGTTCTTACTAGTAGAAATCTCCATAGAAATCATCTCTCAACAAATAGTATTTAGTAGCAGTGCTGTGGATATGTGGATAAATTTAGAAACTCCTGTGATGGAGCAGCTTACAGGCATTTTGACTGTTGATGTGCATCCGAAAATTGTGGAAAGGTACAAGACCTTTGCCGTACCAGAGAATTTCACAAGTCCCCTTCTTGAGTCAGTTCTGGATTACTCGCCAAGTTCAATTCAGGCTATCGCGTAGCTTGTTGAGAAGTATGTTTAAATCCCTGTTACTCTCCCGCAATTCGGCGATTTTGTTGATGGAATGCAAGACGGTAGTGTGGTGCTTTCCGCCGAACTGCCTGCCGATCTGCGGAAGCGACGCCGGCGTCAACTCCTTGGCCAGGAACATGGCAATCTGCCGCGGATAAGCTACCGTACGTCGGTTGTCTTTGGCCTTCAATTGAGGCAGGCTGAGCCCGAATTCCCGGCAGACGGTGCGCTGAATGTGCTCGATGGATACGCGGCGATCTTCAAGATCCACCAGGTTCTTGAGGACCTGCTGCGCCATGACGAGGGTAACGGCGGTACCGGTGAGAGAGGCGTAAGCCAGCAGGCGCGTCAGGGCTCCCTCAAGATCGCGTATGCTGGATTTTATCTTGCGCGCCACGAAGTCGCTGACGTCATCGGGCAAGGCCACTCCCTGGGTTTCACTTTTTTTCGCCAGGATGGCGCGCTTGGTCTCAAGATCAGGGGCCTGCAAATCAGCAGTCAATCCCCAGGCGAAGCGCGAGCGCAAACGTTCCTCCAAACCGGGAATTTCCTTGGGCGGGCAGTCGCTCGAAATCACCACCTGCTTCTGGCCTTCATAGAGCGTGTTGAAAGTGTGGAAAAACTCCTCCTGAGTCCGTTCCTTTCCCGCGATGAACTGAATGTCGTCCATGAGAAGGACATCAACGTTGCGATACTTGTCCCGGAACGAAACCATGCGATCGTAGCGCAGGGAGTTGATGACCTCGTTGGTAAAATTTTCGGAGGAAACGTAAGCCAGTCGCCGCTCCTTCCACTTGCTTTTGATGGTGTGGCCGACAGCCTGCATCAGGTGGGTCTTTCCCAGTCCCACGCCGCCATAGAGAAAGAGCGGGTTATAAGCTTTTGCGGGGCTTTGGGCCACGGCTTGCGCCGCCGCGTGGGCGAACTGGTTGCAGTTTCCCACCACAAAGGTGTCGAAGGTATAACGGGGATTCAACTGGTGGTCGACAGATTCAAAATCCAGCTTGGTTTGAAAAGCCTTGGTGTCCCCTTTTTCCATCTGCTTCTGTTCGGAGTCTTCCTCCACAACGTAAAGAACCTTTTGCAGGTCCAGGTTGAGGTGCGCAAGAGCCTCGTTGATCAGGGTGCCGTAGTGCTCTTGGATCCAATTCTGGAATTCGCGGTTGGGGACGCGCACGACAATTGCCTCGTGATTGACGTGGCTGAAGCGAGTGGGGCGAAGCCAGGTTTGGTAACTCTGGGTGTTCACCTTCACTTTCAAATAACCCAAGATTTCCTGCCATGCGTTCATGGTGGTTTCAGTGGGAGAATAGTCGGTCGGCCCGGACGGCGGGGAGTCCCCTCGCTCCGTGGCTGACCTCGCCTGCGCACTTGAATGGATGGGCGTTGCCAGAGCGCCTGAACCTTCACTAACCGTACACGGTTTCATTCCACTTTTTTCGTGCTAAGACAGTCCCACGCGGGAGTTGCAACATGTCGGAGATGACTCGTTTCACTCTCCTAATATAGCACGAATTTGAGTCAAAACAAAACCGGGCCGGAGCCTTGAAAATTGCGCCTCGGCAAGTAGGGAGGCCTCGCACACCCTCATAAACACTGCGTCCTTCAAGGCCGGCAAATTTCGCACAACTTCCTCCGCGGTCAAAGGGCACCAAAGCTTAGACCAGACTTTCGCCGCAATCAAGTTGTCTCGTGAGAAAAAGAATTCTGCGAAAATCCCGTGCCAATTTGCAGGCACGACACGCCAAAATGCCCGAACCAACCCCTTGCAAATCGGCAATGTCTAAGCATATCCTGCCCTTGGTTTCCTGTGATGCATAGAGTATTAGGAGTGATTCCTGCGCGCCTCGAATCCACGCGGTTGCCGGGCAAACCGTTGCGGGCCATCTGCGGCCGCCCGATGATCGCATGGGTTTACGAAAACGCACGCCGCGCCGCTTGCCTTGATCACTTGCTGGTGGCGACGGATTCCCAGGATATTGAAGCGTATTGCCGCGAGCACCGCATCCCCGCCATGATGACTTCCCGCGAGCACAAGTCTGGCACCGATCGCATGGAGGAGGTTATGGCGAAAGAGCCCGCGGAGATTTACGTCAACATCCAGGGAGACGAACCCATGATCACTCCTGTCCACCTGGAGCGCTTGCTTCTTCCTTTTGAGGGGGCGCCCGCGACGCAGGTCTCAACCCTGAAAGTTGCCATCGATGCGGAAGCTGCGCTCGACCGTAGTGTGGTGAAGGTGGTGACCGACCTCTCGGGCAGGGCGCTCTATTTCTCCCGCGCGCCGATTCCTTGCGATCGCGACGGCAAAGGACCCGTGCATTACTTCAAGCATCAGGGATTCTATGCGTTCAGGGCTGAAGCGCTGAAGAAGTTCCACCATCTTCCGCCTTCGCCATTGGAGAAGCTGGAGAAGCTCGAGCAACTGCGCTTTCTCGAAAATGGCGTGGACATCATGGTGGTGGAGACTCCCACGGATACGATCGGAGTCGACACGGAGGAAGACCTGCGAAGAGTTGAGGAATATTTCCATCGAGTGCAGTCACCGCCAGAAAGGTAGCGCGCGATGCGCATCAAAAAGGCAACCAAGAAATATGAGGCGTGGCTGGCCAAGCGCATTACGATTGTCCCCGCTGACCTGGCATTGAAACACACCCGCATGGCCGAGGATACCTTTCAATTTCTGCGGGCCACGTTCTATCGCTGGGTGCAGGTGTGGAACCAGGTCTGTCCGGAGCTGGCAAGGGCGCCGCGCGTGCTGGCCGTGGGCGACCTGCACGTGGAAAATTTCGGCACCTGGCGAGATCAGGAAGGACGCCTGATTTGGGGGGTGAACGATTTCGACGAAACTTATCCCATGGCATACACCAATGATCTGGTGCGCCTTGCGGTCAGCGCTCACCTGGCGATTTCCGCAAATCATCTGGTCCTGAAACACGAAGAAGCCTGCGCGGCCATCCTGGCCGGATATCGCGAGGGCTTGGAAAGCGGCGGCAAGCCGTTCGTTCTGGAAGAGGAAAACAAGTGGCTTCGTGAAGCGGCCACCGGTGAACTGCGCGACCCCGTCCACTTCTGGGGAAAGATGAACGGGCTTCCTTCCGTTCACGGGGAAGTTCCGAAGAGCGCGCGGAAGGCGTTGGAGGATCTTCTGCCTGCCCGGGAACTGGCCTATCGAGTTGTGCACCGCGTGGCAGGGTTGGGGAGCCTGGGCCGTGAGCGGTTTGTGGCACTGGCGGATTGGGATGGAGGCCGCGTGGCGCGTGAGGCTAAGGCTCTCTGCCCTTCGGCGTGCGTCTGGGCGAAGGATGACAAAGGCTCGAAGAAAATATTCTATGAGGAGATCGTCGCTACCGCCGCGCGCGCCCTTGATCCTTTCGTTCATCTTCGTGGTCGCTGGATTGTTCGGCGCCTTGCTCCGCATTGCTGCCGCGTTGAGTTGTCCGCAGTCCCCAAGAAGCGCGATGAGGAGCGGTTGCTCCACTCCATGGGTTTCGAAACGGCCAACATCCACCTGGGAAGCAAGCAAGCGGTCAGGAATGTACGCCGCGACCTCGCCAGGCGCAAATCCGGATGGGTCCATGAAGCGGCCAAGAAGATGGCGGACGCCGTTCGAAAAGATTGGGAGGAATGGCGAAAGGGCTAGGCACAAACCACGCGGTTCCCCGCGCTTTGCATGCGAGCTGCAAGGCTGGGATAAGTAGATCCCAGCTCCTACTTCTCTCCCACCAGGTATTTGCACCCCTCGGGTCCCATGCTGGCGGAGTGTGGAACCTTCCCGGGGATATCAAAACGCTCACCCGGCTTGTAGGTGCGGGTTTGACCCTCCAGCGTGACGGTCATCTCGCCGGCCAGAATGATATGGGCTGAAACGTCAGGATGCTGGTGAGGGGGATAATTCATGCCCGGTCCGTCTTCCCACACGTAGACGTCGCCGAATCCTTCGTCCTGGAGTTGCTTCGTCAATTCTTGTTCGTCCATGGTGGTGAACCTCCTGGATTTTCATGGAACGCCTGATGGGTGACGCCCTCCTAACACCTTCCCCGCGTTCGCCCTCGTCCGCGCTTATTAAGGCTATCCCGGGATTTTTCCTCTGCCTTCCAGATATTGGCCAATCAACCTTGTGAAAGCACGGACCTTGGAAGGGATCACCTGCACAGCAAACACGGAACAATGCTTAATCTCTTCCACTTCCCCGAGCAAGGCGGTTACCATGTCCAGGGCTTCGTCCAATGGATAAT
>JASHTO010000706.1 GCA_030040515.1 Terriglobia bacterium | reverse complement strand
CGGCGTCGTACATCGCCTTGCGCATGGCCGCGGACGGCTTGGTTACGGTGTCGCTGCGTAAGTCAACAACGGGCTCAGGCATGGGTCCCCTCGGTTCAGTGCTGTAGCGGCGCTCGATGAGCGTCGCCCGGCGGTCCCGCCTGGGCGGGGCCGTCGCTACAAACTACGCCGGTGTGGCAACAAACTCCTGGAAGATTTCGTTCGATAGCACGTAGGCCTTGGGCGGCAGCCGCATACATTCGCCTTCGCAGATCAATAAACCCTCTCGCCAGAGCTGAGCGAGTTTGTCTGCCCACCGTTCCAGGCAACCCGCTCCCCAACGCTCGCGGGCAAGGTTCAAGTCTACGCCGCACGCTTGCCGCAGGCCAAGAAAGAAAAACTCCTCCACTTGCTCCTCAGTCGATAAGATCTGGCATGCCTCGACGGGCGAGCGCCGCCCATCCCCATGCGCCAGGTAATCCTGCACATCCACCCGATTTGACCACCGGCGCGTACCATCGAAGGAATGCGCGCCGGCGCCGAGGCCGAGATAGGGTGCCAGTTGCCAGTACTTGATGTTATGCCGCGATTCAAAGCCCGACAAGGCGAAGTTCGAGATCTCGTATTGCGCATAACCTTCGCTCGCCAGGAACTCCCGGCCAAATTCGTACTCGTCGGCCATAAAGTCGTCGCTCGGAACGGTGTCCGCGTGATATCGCCCGCCGCCGTGCACGACTTCCCTTCCCAGGCGGCTCTTTTCATCCGCCTCGAAGAGGTAGAGCGACACGTGCTGAGGCCGCAGTTTCACTGTCTGCTCCAGGCTGTGGCGAAACGACTCGTGGGTTTGGTAAGGCAGGCCGGCAATCAGGTCAAGGCTGAGGTTGCGGAAGCCCGCGGCGTGCGCGTTTTCCATAAGCGCAACGGTATCGGATGCGGAATGCAACCGGCCGACAGCCTGAAGCTCGCGATTGTCAAACGTCTGCGCGCCGATGCTCAATCGATTGACGCCCATGGCGAGCAGGCTATGAAGGAAGTCAACATCCGCCGAACCGGGAGTTGTCTCCATCGTGAATTCAACGTCCGCACCCGGGCGTATTCGCTCGCGCAAGGCATGCACGATCCCCCACAGGCGTTCCGCCCCCAGCAAAGTCGGGGTGCCGCCACCCATATAAACAGAATCGACGGGAAGGAGGAGAAAATTCGCCGGAATCCCCTGCTCTGAGGCAATGCCGGGCCAGCGTGCAATTTCACGCTCGAGCGCGCCGGCGTAATCATCGTAGATCGCACGGCGTTCAACGCGTGAGCTGAAGTTGCAGAAGCTGCACTTGGAAGCACAAAACGGGACTTGAATGTAGATGCCGAGGGTTGCCATTGCTTCGAAGGCTGTGCCGTATTCAATCGGGCATCACTTTGATGCGAAGCTCGCGACGGCGTGGGCCGTCAAACTCGCAGAGGAAGATGCCCTGCCAGCGGCCGAGCACCAGCCGCCCGCCCTCCACGAACAGCGACTTTGAGTTCCCGATCACCGCCGCCTTCAGGTGCGCGTCGCAGTTGCCGTCGTTGTGGTGGTAGGTCGCGTCACGCGGCGCGAGCCGCTTGAGGAACTCGTCCAGGTCATTCTGCAATGCCGCATCGTCATTCTCGTTGATCAGAATCGCTGCCGTCGTGTGAGGAACAAAGAGGAAGCAGATTCCGCTCTGCGCCCCGGAATCCGCCACTGCCTTTTGAACCAGTCCGGTGATGTCCTTGAAGTGAACCCGCGCCTGAGTCTCAACGTGCACGGTGTGCGACCGGGCAGCCGCCCGCGTCACGGGAATCGCGCTGCCGGCTCCCACGGATGCCATAGATGGTGCTCCCTCGGGAATTGATCTTCCCGAACATCTAAACCGGGGATTATATCAGACGGCCACGTTTGTAAGGAATCGAAACAGCGTTGTAGCGGCGCTCGACGAGCGCCGACGGCGGTCATAGACCGCCGCTACAAGACGGAACTTCATTCAGTATTTGAGCATCTGGTGATCCGAGCAGCGCACCTGGACCTGTGCCAGCACGCGGTCCAGAAGCTCGTAACCGGCACGGCCGAGGAAGTACGCTCCGCTCACCCGCCGCTCCTGAAGCTCCTTGTGCGGATGCAGGAATCGCGAAAGAGCCTGCACGTGGCGCGCCAGCAGCTCCGACCGCCCTAGCGCCGCCCGCGTCACCTTGCCGCGCAACCGTTCCAACTGGTAGGTCATTTTCTCCTGGGCGTGCTGAAGCGTGTCGAGCAGTGTCGCGTCCAGCTTCTCAAAGTCCGCGTGCAGCCGGTCGAGGAGTTGCCCCAGTTCGCGCTCGCTCTGGTCAAAGCGCTCGGACCAGCCCTCGGCGAAACCGGTCGCCGCGATGCGCTGGCCCAGGTGCTCTTCGCCCTGCCAAACATCTTCCACGCTGACCTTGTACTTCTCGAGTAGGCGGTCCGTGCGCGCGTCAATGAGCGTGAAGGCCGAGCGCGGGAAGATCACCGGCTGCGGCCGGCCGAACTCGGCATAAAGCGGCTTCGCCTGCCCGAGATAGGCCAGTTCCGATGGGCCCGCCACATACGCAACCGTGGGCAGCAGCGAATCCTGAACCAGCGGGCGCAGCAGCACGTTGGGTGAGAAGTTGAGCGGCTGCTTGGCGAGCGTCGATTGAAGCTGCGAAATCGTCACTTCCTCCGTGCCGTCGATCAGGAATCTGCCGTCCCGCTCGTGCAGCGCCCGGCGATCGCCGTTTTGAGTGAGAAAGACGAGGGTGGAATCATCACCCACGTGAACCTGCGCGTGGTAGCCGCCGCCCAAGAGCGCGTCCGAGCTTTCCGTAAGGCTGTTGCGAAGCTTCGCGGCATTCCCGAGCGCCTGCTGGTACACCGCTGCGCTCAACCCGTGAATTGACTCATCCAAGGGATCGAGCAGAATTACGCCCCAGCGAGCGAATAGGCGCGTGGCGAAGCGCGCGAAGCTCTCACCCCAAGTCGCACCCGGCACATAACACGCCCGCAGGTCGTCGATCAGGCGTGTGCGCGCCTCACCCGCAGGCAGCGCCGCTTCAAGCTGGTTGATGGCCGCGGTTATCTCCCCCGTGTGCCGCACGACACCCACGGAAGAACGCGGCGACGGCCGCTCCCCGGAATCACGCAGCGCGACCAGGTTGTACTCCTCGTCAAACGTCGCGCCCTCCGCCACTTCCTCCAGGTCATGGTCTTCCGTCGCCAGCCAGAACACCGGAACGCATTCGAGTCCCTGCTCGGAAAGCCACCGCGCCAGCTTCACAGTGGTCAACGCCTTGTAAAGCGTGAAGGCGGGTCCCGCGAACAACCCCACCTGTTGCCCGGTCACCACAGCAAAGGTTCCGGAGTCGCGCAATCGCCGGATATTCTCGACTGTCGCCTCGCCGCAGCCGAAGGAGCGATTCTGCCGCTCCAGGATCTCCACCATCTCCGCGCGTGGCGAGGTCGATTTTCGCAATTCTGTCGCAACGCCGGTAAAGCTCGCCGGCTCGTAGGGTGAGCCGGTATAGAATTGGCGGACTTTATCGAAATGGTAGAGGTAATCGCTGAACAGCGCGCTGGAGTGAGGAACCCGTGTGTAGGGAATACAAGTCGCACTCATTAGAATCTACTATCCTACCGTGTCTGCCGCTAGACAGCAATGTTGCAAGGGTGCCGTCAGTTTGAAATTCCGTAGGGGCAGGGCTCGTCCCTGCCCTTAAATCCAGGGCACCCGCAAGGGGTGCCCCTACTCCGCGATTTGAAACTGACCCATTACGAGGGTGCCGGAGCGGCGCTCGATGAGCGCCGTGCGGTGGTCCCGCCTGGGCGGGACCACCGCTACAAGTTCAATGTCTGCGGTCCGAGCACACATGCGCCTCAGTCATCGCAGGATTAGATGCCCGAACCAGCGTGTGGTTACTCGGAGGATTGAACCCGGCTAAAGCGTGAGTGAAGGCGGTTCAAAAGGTGCCGGAGCGTGGGGCAGATGACCCGCGCCGTTTGAGGGCTGGTGTGATTCCACCTGCCATTGGCCCCCGGATTTGTGCAGAAGGTAGCGCCGGCGAATGACCAGGCCGGAAACGCTCGAGCTCTGAAACTTCACCGCCGCTTCCGCCGTGTCTCCATGGAAGGTGACGGCTTCGACTTCCAGCACCATGTTACTGAACAGTCCTTGCGGCAGGGTTCGAAGGTGGGTGCGGATGGCGGGCGGAATCGCCAATGTGGCGGAAAGGTCGCACACAGTTTCGGGGACTTTTCCGAGTGGCCCATCAGCAGCGACATTGAGGGCGAAGGGTTCCAAACCTCGGGGCGCGGCTGGCAATTCGAGCGGTGGGTCGAGCCGGGCAAGAGTTGTTTCTGCGGCAGGCCAGAGTGGGTCATGCGGCGCCGGGAGCAGCACTTCCATCTCCCGCTCGAGCTGCGCGATGCCCTTCTCATGCCGCACGCGCGCCTTCCTCACGCGCCAGTCGACAATGGGCTGAACGAGGTACGCTCCCACAGCCAGCAGCGGCTGCCACGGCAGCATGAGCAACACAACCACCAACGCACATCCCCACAGGCCGTAGAACGCCAGCGTGCAAGCCAGCATGGCTTGCAGCGCAATGCGGATTTCCCGTTCGTTTGTAATCATCGTCTCCTCGCTCGTCGGCCTGCCCCACGCGTCAATCGGCTGGAATCTTCCCCGTCCTGGGTAAGTCTTGCCCGGCGTGGCTCCCCGGGGCCCGGTTTCCCGGCCGATTCAAACTGACTCAAGCAAGTCACGTGCCAAGCTTGGGCAGCGGGAGGCGATTCAGAACAGGGTGTAGATGTAAGGTGCGGCGACCTCAGCGGCGCCCACCAGCACCACCAGGAAGGCCAACGCCACGATGCAGACGAGCGGCCACATGACACGGTGGGCGCGGCAGTAGCCTGCCAGTTCGCGGAACAACTGAATTCCATAGTAAAGTCGGCGCATGGGTTAAACTTTTCCAATGAGGCCCTGCTAATCAAGGCCGAATTCCTGCTGCCAGTTCACCACCTCTTCCCATCGCGGCTGCTCGCTCTTGCGCAGCAAGAAGCGGTTGAGCATCAGAGCGTCCATATCCGTCCGCATGAAGCACTGGTAAGCCTCGGAAGGCGTACAGACAATCGGCTCGCTGCGCAAATTGAAAGAGGTATTCACCAGCAACGGGCATCCGGTGAGCCGCTCAAATGCGCGAATGAGCGCGTGGAACTCCGGGCTGGTCTCGCGCGAAACGGTCTGGATGCGCGCCGAGCCGTCCACGTGGGTAATGGCCGGAACCACCGAGCGCGGCTGGTTCGCCCACTGCTCAAGCGGGAGCGTTGCACCATCCGGCGTCGGCAGGCGTTTCTCCGCGCGCACGCCCGCCACCCTCAGCATGTAGGGCGAAGGCGCGTCCAGGTCAAACCACTCGGACGCGCGCTCTTCCAGAATCGCCGGGGCGAACGGCCGGAATGACTCGCGGAACTTCGTCGCGAGGTTCAGGCGCGACTGCATGTTCGGGTCGCGCGCATCCGCCAATATGGAGCGATTGCCGAGCGCGCGCGGACCGAACTCCATCGCGCCCTGAAACCAGCCCACCACCTGGCCCTGTGCGAGCAAATTGGCAACCTGCGAGGCACGCGCGTCGCCATCGAGTGAGGTATAGGGGTACCCGTTCGACTTCAGGAACCGCTCCACATCCTCATCGCGGAAACTCGGGCCGAGGCACGCGCCCCGCATTCGGTCGTGATCGCCGTCGCAGACTCGCGCCTGGTTCTCCATCTGATGCCACGCGAAGAGCGCCGCGCCCAGCGCACCGCCCGCGTCCCCGGCAGCGGGCTGAATCCAGATGTTGCGGAACAGCTTGGCGCGCGAAATCGCCGCATTGGCCAGGCAGTTGAGCGCTACGCCTCCCGCCAGGCACAGGTTCTCCTCTCCGGTCTGCTCGCGCGTGGCGCGCGCCATGCGCAGCAGGACCTCCTCCGTCACCACCTGTACGGAGCGCGCCAGGTCCATCTCGCGACGCGTGATGGCGCTTTCGGGAACTCGCGCCGGGCCGTCAAACAGCTCCTCGAATGCGCGGTTGGTCATGCGCAGCTCGTGAAGGAAGCCGAAGTACCGCATGTTCAGGCGGAACGAGCCGTCGGGGCGCAGGTCCACGAGGCGCTCGTAGATACGATCGACGTAGGCGGGCTTTCCGTAGGGCGCCAGGCCCATCAACTTGTACTCGCCGCTGTTTACCTTGAATCCCGCGTGGTGCGTAAAGGCGGAATAGAGCAGCCCGAGAGAGTGCGGGAACTCCTGCTGGCACAGAGTGGCGACCTGA
>JASHTO010000705.1 GCA_030040515.1 Terriglobia bacterium | reverse complement strand
CCTTGCGCTATGGTTTGAAAGGTAAACCGCGTGGCGCAGGCGCGGCAAATTCGCAGGCGACGAATCAGGGAGCTTTCATGAGCTGGACAGACGAGCTGGCGCGGGAAATTTCCGGCGCGGTGTCGATGGATGACGCCGCGCGCGACGCGGTGGCGACGGACTTCGGCCGCACCGTCGCACGCAAGCCGCAGGCGGTGGTGCGCCCGGCATCCGTCGAAGACGTGCAGCGCGTGGTGAAGTTTGCGGCGCGAAATTCCCTCCACATTTCGACGCGCGGCGGCGGGCACTCGCAAACCGGGCAATCGCTTTCCAACCAGATCGTTTTGGACACCACCTCGTTGGACCAGGTGAAGGGCGTCACGGAGGATTCCGTGACGGTGCAGGCGGGAATCAAGTGGCGCGTGCTGGTCGACCACCTCGCGCCGCAGAGCCTTTCTCCGCCTGTTCTGACCAACAATCTCGATGTCACCGTGGGCGGAACGCTTTCCATGGCCGGGCTGGGTGTGGCGTCGTGGAAATTCGGCACGCAGGCGGACAACTGCCTGGAGCTGGAAGTGGTGACGGGTGGGGGCGATGTGGTGCGCTGCTCGGAAAGCCAGAATCGCGACCTGTTTGACGTGGCGCGCTGCGGCGTGGGCCAATTCGGGGTGATCACCGAAGCGGTACTCAAGGTTCGCCGGCACGCTCCGCGCTTCCGCAGTTTTTGTCTTCTCTACGACGATCTTGCCCGCCTGCTCGATGATTTGAGGCCGCTGATGGAAGACAAGCGCTTTGACTATCTGGAATCGTGGTGCGTTCCCTGTCCGCAGGGTTTCAAGAAAGTCGCCGGGCAGCGGCAGCCGTTCGCGCAGTGGTTTTTTCCCTTGCACGCCACGGTGGAGACGCAGGAAGGCGAAGCGCCCGAGCCCCTGAGCAAGTTGGGGGGATTGAAATTCTACAAACTCGTCCATACGGAGGATGGCGAGATCGGGGAATTCTTCACGCGGCTCGACAACCTGTTTGCGCTGTGGAAGCACGGCGGCTTTTGGGATTACGCCCATCCCTGGATGGAATGCGTTTTGCCCTGGCAGACCACGTCCATGTACATTTCGCAGGTGCTCGCCAATCTGCCGCCGCAGGCGCTGGTGGGCGGGCACATTCTGCTGTGGCCGGCGCTGGGCACGGCGTCGCGCGCGCCGCTCTTCATGCGGCCGCAAGCCGATTTCCTGATGGGTTTTGGAATTCTGCCCGCCGTTCCGCCGCGATTCGTGAACGAGGTTCTGCCCCGCCTGAACATGGCGAGCCAGGCCGCCACGATGATGGGCGGCAAGCGCTATCTTTCCGGCTGGATTAACTTTGATCATGCCGCGTGGAAAGGTCATTACGGCGAGCGATGGGCGACGGTCATCGCGGCCAAACGGAAATTTGACCCTCAAGGCATCCTCAATCCCAGCTTCGTGATTTACGAATGAAGATGCACATGGGCGGCAGCTTACACGCCCATGTGTCTCCTAAGAAGTCAAACGCGACCAAGAATTGTGTAATATTTACACGCTACCCTTTATTTTCATAAACTTATCCGGATCCCCCTTTATTTTTTAAGATTTTTTTCTGGCCTCGTGTCGCCACCTTGGCAGCCGACATGTGTAGGCTTTCACTCTCTCTGTGTGTATGGACAGGCCGAATTGGTTGTAGCGGCGTTCTCCGACCCGTCACCTGAAAGCTTCGGGGCCGCCGTGCGAGCGCTGGCCCCGAGGGGCGCCCGTCGCCACGCCGGACTCCCCGGATTTCGAGTTTCGAATTTCGATCTCTAGCGGTCTGCGCATTTTCGCCCATCGACGCTAATCCCACATCGAGATAAGCAATTTCAGGGCCATTCCTGATTTCAACATTCACATTTGAGTAAATTGTTTATTTTAGAATGGATTAACAATGGAGTACTACAAGCCTTGCCGGGAACGCCATGCGAGTTTGTGAGGGATTTCTCCCACCGGGTGGTTTTTTTCGGAGCGCGGCATTCCTTGTGATAGTGGGTCAGTTTGAAATTTCGGCGTAGGGGCATCCCTTGCGGGTGCCCTGCCCCTACGGAAATTTAACTGACTCACTACGAAGAAAATCACAGGGTTGGCCATGTATAGCGAATCGAAGCTACACTGGATTTGGTGATCAGGGACGGTGGATGGCGCGCTAAACGTACAACACCCCGCCTTCTGTCCGCATCACCCCTAAGGGCGTGGTGGTACAGTTCGAATTTGTAGCGGCGATCCCACCCAGGCGGGATCGCCATATGGCGGCATAAAGCCGTCGCTACCTCAAACAGTACGACCAGCAGGTTCGTGACCGGTGATGAAACAGGCGGCGAAGTTTACAGGCCTCGTGTTGCTGTTGTTAACGCTGTCGTTGAAGCTGGACGCGCAAACCAGCACTCCACCTCCGCACAACAAGTCCGCTGCGGCGTTCTCCAGCGCCCCCACCTTTAAAGCGACCGTTGACCTAGTGCAGGTGGAAGTGAGCGTCCATGACGGACACGGGCGCGCGGTGGAGAATCTTGAAAAAGATAACTTCAGCGTTTTTGAGGACGGGAAGCAGCAGGAAATCAGCTTCTTTTCGCACGAGGAACTGCCGCTGGCCGTGGCGCTGGTGGTGGACAACAGCTCGAGCATCGCCGCGGCTTTGAAAGACTTGCGCGTCGGCGCGCTGAATACTCTCGCGCTTCTCAAGCCCGACGATAAGATGGCCA
>JASHTO010000704.1 GCA_030040515.1 Terriglobia bacterium | reverse complement strand
AATCTTGAGCTTCCGCCAGGCTTCCTCCGCCACCCATTCCGCGATGCGCACGCAATCGGCAAGCGTGACGCCGGCGATGGGAACGAAGGGCACAACGTCCGTAGCGCCCAGGCGCGGATGCGCTCCCTGGTGGTGGTTCAGGTCAATCAGCTCCGCGGCCTCGGCGATCCCCCGCAGTGCGGCCTTGCCAATGCTCTCCGGCGTGCCGACGATGGTGATGACCGAGCGGTTGTGATCCGCATCCATCTCGCGGTCGAGCAGGTAGACGTCCGGCCCGGCCAGCAGCGCGCGAATCAAGGCTTCAACCACAGCAGAATCGCGGCCTTCGCTGAAGTTGGGAACGCACTCGATGAGAGTTTGCATGAGGGAAATGTACCACGAGCAGTGTAGCGCAGACTTTGTGCCGTTCAAAGTCTGCGGCTCTCAACACGGTCAACGCGCGATCTTTGCTAACTCCGGCCGGCAGGGGGATGCACTTCAATCCCTGCATCTGACCTTGCAGGATAAACACCCCTTCGGGATCGCAGATTCCTTACCCCAGAAACCTGCGCCAGCCCCGGCAGAGAGGACTTACGGCAGGAAAAGAAATGGCAGTAGCTGCTGCTACTGCAGAAGCTTCACCCGCGCTACCCAAATATTTCGTCACTATGATTTAATAACCTTAGTAAGGTTGGGCTCTTGACATAACCTGTTATAATATCTTTGATTTGAGGCCGGAATGAATCCGTCGCGGTACCCCATTCTCACTTTTACCCTGGTCGGCGCGATTCTGGTTTTTACGAATAACGCGCTGATTCGGGGGCTGATGAACGTAACCCGAGGTGTGCATGGTCACAGGGCCATGGTGCTGGCCGAGGCGATCGGTTGGCTGGGGCCGGCAATCTGGCTGGTGGTGATTGCCTTCTGTCTGTTGTTGACCACCGGCGTCGTGACGCCGCCCTGGAATCGCGGGCGATGGCTTTATGCCATCGGGGCATTCTACCTTTTTCACATTCCCCTTATCCTTCTCCCTCCCCTGGCGATTTTCGGTCGCTGGGACTTTACAGTGTACCTCTTCCTCAGCTCCGTGGGAGTGGTCTGCGCGATCTGGTTGTTGATGGGAAGCTTTCACGTCGCCGGCGTGCTGCTGCTTCTTGAGCCCCTCGTGCGCGATGTTTCCTGGAAATACTTTCCGCGCGGAACGCGCTCCGCGGCGATGCTGCTCTTCGCCATTGTCGGATTTCCGCTCATCGGCTGGTGGATGCGCGACGTGGCAGCCCGCCACAAACGCCCACCCGCGACTGCAACTTCATCGCCGGGAGTTACAGTGGCGCTCGACGGCGGCGTCTGACAGGTTTCACAGCATCTCACCAAAGTGGCGACAGTTCACATCAGCCTTTGCAGCCGCCGCCTCAGGGGGGACGGACTTTCGACGATCGCCGTGCGGCCCAAAGCCGTATTCAGGCGACGGTTCGCGGGGCGCCGCTCCAGCGAAATCCGGTCTAATCCTTCGCAAGATTTTTGCCGATAGAGATTTCATAGGACAAGCGGTTCGAGATTCCACTCATAGAACTGGGCACAAGCGCAATCGAACCGGCCGAGGCAGAGATGAAAGGCGAAGGGTTCGAGCGGCTCCCCCTGTGGCATGCGGCAATGGAGTTGGCCGCGGACGCGCACGCTTTCACGGACCATCCTCTCTTCTTCCACCCCCGCGATTCTCTGCGCAACCAAATTGAGGAAGCAGCGGTTTCCATTTCTGACAGCATCGCCGAGGGGTTCGAACGCAGAACGAGACAGGAATTGATCGCATTTCTCTTCCTTGCGCGCGGGTCGGCATCCGAGCTCAGGTGCGTGCTTCGTTCTCTTGAAGAAGATCCGGGGTTTGCAAGCCTTCAGGCTGAAACTCTGCACCTGAAGTGGAAGGCGGAGAGCATGGCGGAACGGCTGCGGCAGTGGAGCAGGACACTCCGAATATCCAACCGGACCGCCAGGCCAACCCCGGCACCGCAAACTCGCAAGGCGTATCTCGAGGCGCGGCGGAGGCGTGAGTTTCTATACGAATTGGATCAAATGCGTACCGCGGGAGAGAGCCGGGCGCTCTATGGTGAGAGCGTTGCATGGGTTGCGGAAACTTGCGTCTTTGCGCCTTGGCGCGAGATTGTTTTTTTCTTCGCGGACTCACTCCCCGTGGAGCAATTCTCCACCACCCTCATTTGGCGCTCGCGGGCTCCAGGTCCAGGTTCAAAGTAATTTCCCCGGCCAACAACTCCATCTTTTTTTGCCACGCCTTGTACCCGGTTTTGTGCAAAGTAATGGTGTGCTGACCGGGCGTGAGATCGAAAACTGAGGGCGTGGTGCCCACGAACTCGCCATCAACCTCGATGTCGGCGCTCGCGGGATTCGACTCAACCGAAAGTTTCGAAGTCGCAGGAGGTGCCGCTTGCCCCGTGCCGGACCCTCCGCCGGGGATTTTCCCCGCTTTATAATCCTCCTGCGAAATCTCCACCACGCCCTGGCTACTTTGCACGTATACGCCCTTGCAAACCAGCGTGTCCAGCTCGCAGGCAAAATACTTCCCCGGGTAGCCGACATCCGGCATCAAGAGTTCCAGTTCCTGCTGCGGCTTCTTCCAGCGCGCCGGATACGATTGGTTGGCGAGAGTGTGACGCGCCACCTGCGTGTTTTCATACTTGAAGTCAAAAGCGTGCTCGGCGCTGCCGTCAATTATGTTACCCTGGCCACTCAGCCGGTAGACCCACCAAGCCGGATCGCGCACAGGCCGCGGGCGACACCGGTCCCAATGATTCGCCAGGATTTCAACCTTTAAAGGGTAATCAGTCAGGTCCTTGGAGCAAGGTGCCGCGGCAGGAAAAAGCAGAAAAGCCAGAATGAGGAGAATCTTCTTCGCCGGTTTCAACCTGCACCGCCTGAACCCTGAGGCGCGAAATTATGGGCCCGGAATTCCAATGAGGCATAGCCCTATTTCGGGCTTTTTGGCTGGAATATGCATCGCGGGCAGAGGCGATTCACCACGGAGCACGCAGAGCGGCACAGAGAAAATCAAGAGGGCATTTCTCTGTGCGACTCTGTGCCCTCTGTGGTGGAGGCCTTTTGGCCTCCCCATTGCTTGATGTGCTCTCGGCCGAATCGGCGTTCCGCGTCTTCCAGGGTGCGATGGACGGTGACGGCAATCGAGGTTCGAGGGCATTTGCGGTTGCTGATGAAGGTATGAAATGAAGTAGGCGAGCACTCAAACGCCACAAGGCTGTTATTGACGGGCGACACGAGCGCGGAGGGCTCTGACACCGGCAAATCCTCTCGGGCATAGAGGCCGGTTTCACCCCCGTCTCCCGGTCCCCACCCGTCGTTGAGCAGGTAGAACAGCAGCACCACTCCACGCACCACCTGCACCTTTTCCGCATCACTCAGATCACCTTTCCCGGTCTGGTAGTTGCAAAGCTGATGATTGGGAAGTTGGATGCTGCCATTGCTGCCGCGGGCATACCATGCCGTGCCAAAATCGGTATGAATAAAGCCGCTCTTGCTCCCCACCGAGTGGTGATGGGCGCCGGCGTAAACATACGGCGTCGGAGCGATGTCAAAGTGTTGACACATCAAGTCGCGCCAGGCCGGCGAGACAAGAATCGCCAGGGGTCCGCTGACCGGCGGGGCAAATGCCATGCCGAACACATCCAGGCCAGGCATCCCCCGGGGAGGCGCGGTTTTCTCCGGCCCGCCACCCAGCATTCCCAGCAACTGTAACGACAAAGCCTCATAAAAGCCGACGGTGAAAACATCCCTCGCCACGACGTGAGGGAATGGAAACTCGCGCCGAACCCAATCGCAGTTCACCAGCACCTTGCCCAAATCATTCGCGGCTGACATTGGAGCAGCTAATCCTTCCTTTTTTTCTCTAGTAGCCGATTCGGCAAAGCTTCCTTCGCTATTTCGGCTCCCACCGTGTACTGCAATTTGGCGATCGGAACCATTTGATAAACGTTGATGCGAAAATCCGGATTAACACCAAGCAGCAGGTAAGCTTCCCGCTGAGTACAACCGAAGTCCTGAACCAGCCATTCCATCAATTGAATGCTCGCGCGCCAGACTGCTTCTTCAAGCGGCCGGGCACACGCCACGGAGACGATGCTCTTCGCCTTCTCCAGGCGGACGAAGGGAACAAGACGGTTTTTCAGGACCTCGCAACGGAGCGTAACCGTACTCCGAATTTCCATCGCGGTGCCGTAAAACTCCGTATCACCCTGGCAAGCGTGAACATCTCCGACGTAGAGCAGCGCGCCGGCATGATAGCAGGGGAGGAGGATGCGCGTGCCAGGGCAGATATCCCTCACATCCATGTTTCCTCCCCAGCTTCCCTGACCCAACCCGGGGGTTTCCACCTCGCGTTCCGGAGCCACAGCAATGGTTCCAATAAAAGGTGACTCGCGCATGCGCAGCCCTAAAGAGTGGCGATGAACCCTGCCATTCTCCCACGTGGCTGCTTCGTCCATCACCACTTCTCCGTTTAATCTGCGGCCGATGACCAGAGTGGGCTTGCTGAGATCGCCCCACGCAATGGAATCGCCGAGCGGCCTGTGCCCGGGACGCCAGTATGTGGCCCCTTGTGTGTCCAGGTCTATGCGTTCGATTTCGACGGCGAGCGTGTCGCCGGGCTCAACTCCTCGCACATAAACCGGCCCGGTCAGGGGGTTGGCCATCTTGGGAGAATAATTCAGATACCAGGCATCGAGCAGGTGCGCCGCATCGTCCAGGCTCCGATACGTTCCGGATGCAGCGTCTTCGGTTTCCAAAGTGAAGGACTCTCCCGGCTCAACTTCCACGACAGGTGGGTGTCTGTTATCAATCGTGTACTTCAGAGATTCGCGACACCGTTCAATCTTTTTCATCGAAGCGTATCACCTCACGATCCCTGCGGAATTCTATAGCGCGTGTCACGCGCATAAACCACTCGTCCACGTTTTACGGTCATCGTGCAATGATTCACCGCAAAGTAGTAAGGAATTTCACGGTAGTCGTCGATGTCCATCATAACCAAATCCGCCTGCTTCCCTGCCTCGATTGAACCAAGGCATTTGGCGCGGCGAAGAGCACACGCCCCGTTGATGGTTGCGGCTGTGATTGCTTCGGCGGGCGTCATGCGCATCTGCGCGCAGGCGAGCGAGAGGATGAATTGCATGTTCAGCGTGGGGCTGGTGCCGGGATTGAAGTCCGTGGCCAGGGCTACGGCCGCTCCGTATTCGATCAGATCGCGCGCGGGAGAGTAAACCCGCAATCCCAGATGGAAATTCGCTCCGGGAAGAAGTGTGGCAACAACTTCTGAGCGGCCGAGGGCGCGAATGTCCGCCCCCTTCAGCATGTCGAGGTGATCGGCGGATGCGGCGCCGAGCTCGATGCCCAGGCGTGCCGCTCCGGTGCGGGCGAGTTGCTCGGCGTGAATGCGCGGGATCAATCCATGGCTCTTCCCTGCTTCCAGCACGCGCCGGCAATCCTCCACGCTGAACGCCCCGCGATCGCAAAAGCAGTCAATGAATTCGGCCAACCCCGCCCCGGCCACTTCCGGAACCAGGCGAGTTGCCACTTCTTCCACGTATTCGGCCCGGCGGTCGCGATAGCTGGATGGGACCGCGTGTAGAGCCATCAGGGTTGGAACCAATTCCAGTTTCGTCGCGGCTTCGAGCGACCGAATCACCTGCAGGATTTTCAGTTCTTGATCAATCTCCAGCCCATAGCCGCTTTTTACCTCAATCGTCGTCGTCCCATGGTCAAGAAGGCATTGTGGCTACCATTCTCGCGGGTCTTGGAAGCGATCAAGGTGGGAGCTGCGTTGCGGGTCCCTCGCTGACGAGGGGAACGCGGCGTGCTTCTTCGACCGCGCAGTCCGTATCGTGAGGGAATACCACAAGCCCGTAGCGCGGACCACCGGGTTTGTGGTCCGCGTCTTTTCGCGAACGATCTTGGACCGAAATCATGAACCTGAAGATGCCTTCCACCTACCGCCCAAGAGAGAAGAACCGCAGACCACCGTGGTTGCGGTCTGCGCTACGGGGCTCGAAGGAAGGCGTCAGCTTTCTTCCGCCTAATAGTTTTCGCGCAAGTGGAGATACGTAGGCCACTGGGTTCGCATCTTATTGTCGGAAATCTCTTCAAAGTTGTAGGGCGGGAAGCCTGTCGTGATGATTTCCTCCAGCTTTTCGTTGTTGGTATTGACGATGCCCATGCGGACGCCTCGCGCGTTGTGCAAGGCATGGATCAGTTCGTGTGCCAACCCCACCGCCGGCGGCCGCTGGTGCATGGCCGGATCGTCAACACAATGGAAGGTCCTCGTGGCATTGAAGTTGACGGTGGACCCGCTGCCCCGGCCCGGCGTCAAATAGTTGCGCAGAAGCCTGGGGAGGTCTCTTTCCCATCCGTTGGGAAGTCGGGTTACGGGCTGGGCGCCGGAAGCCAGATCTTTCAGGATGCGCATCTTCTCGGCCGTATCCAAGCCAACTTGCATCATCACGCCCTGGGGACCGGAACGGGGTATGGGAACACCTCCGGGGCGAACCACGTTTTGCGAGGTCTGATAAGTGGCGGGAGAAAGGCCCAGAGACAATTGGCGCGCGAGGTGCTCCAGGGTAATTCCCCCCCGCTTCGCCTTGTCCAGCACCACGGTCAATTCGTTTTGAAAGTTGATTTGCGCCTTGGTTTCCAACGCGTTCACCAACAGGGGGTTCGCTGAATCGGTCAGGCGGGAGCAACTGTTGCCGCTGTCCGTATGCTTAATCGTCACCGTGTGCGAGCTGGCGCAGATTCCATTGAGCAGTTTCTGGCCATCGGGCAGCGTGGCAATGATGTCCAGACAGCCCTCAACTTTTTGGCAGTAATCGGGTGTCCCGTCGATGAAAACCTTGGCGAAGGTCTTGTATTGTTTTGGCACCGAGATAAACCTCCTTGGTTATTTCAGTTTTGAGCAGCCCCAAAAGTAACACTCGGCCGCAGGAGAACGCAAGGGCCCCGCCGAGCTATCAGGGAGTGGGTAGCGCGGAGATGGGTGCCCCATGCCCTTCTCTGCGGCACTTCGATAGCTCCCCACGAAACGCCTGGGGCGCATACATCCACACCAATGTATGCGCCGCCGGAATCTTTCGATAATTACACAAATGTAGTAACATAATTGTGTGAAGTTACGCTTTGAATGGGACCCGGCCAAAGCAGCCAGCAATTTGCGCAAGCACGGCGTGAGCTTTGAAACGGCCGTCCGTGTTTTCTTTGATCCCCACGCGCTAATGGAGTTGGATCGGATCGATGACGGTGAAGAACGATGGCGGACGATCGGAGTTGTCGATGGCGTTGTAATGCTCCTGGTGGCCCATACCGTGACCGAACAAGACGATAGCGAGCTGATCCGCATCATCTCGGCAAGACGGGCCAGCCGCCGAGAAAGGAAACTTTATGAAGAAGACAACGATTAAGTACGAGATCGATTTGTCGAATCCGCCTGCGCTGACCGCGGCGCAGAAGGCGGAGTTGAAGGCGCTCTGGGCCGCGCCGAAAAGCACCATCGACTACAGTGACATTCCGCCATTGCCGGAGGATTTCCGGAAAAAGGCCGTGCGGAATCCATTTTACCGCCCCACCAAGACTTCCACCACGGTGCGCATTGATTCCGACGTGCTCCATTGGCTGCGCTCCTATGGCAAGGGCTATCAGTCGCGCCTGAATGCCATCCTGCGCCGTGAAATGCTCGCCTCGATCAAAATTGCGCAAGCGAAGCACGGATGAAGAAACCAGCGAAGCGTTCGGTCAGGACCGGTGCTCTATGGAAATCTGCCCCCAATTAGTTCAATTTGTGGCATACTGAGATAGGAAGCGGCAACCGATTGTGACCTCTCAGGGGAGCACGAACACGTGAGGAAATCCAAGAAAATTTCAGCCCGCGAGTTTTCGCGGAAATTTACGGCCTTGGTGTCTGAGCACCTCGCGCCTCTGAGCCCCGCTGAGCAGGATCGGAGGATCGAGGAAGCCGAACGCCTGGCACTCAAGTTTTGCCGTGCCTCTGCCTCCAAAGTTTCATCAGCTGAGCGAACTTCTCATCATCCTCTTGCAGCCCGTAACCGCGAATAGCGGCTATAAAAGCCCTTTCATCACAATTCTCATCCGCCAGCAAATCTGCCATCTTCTTGATCTTTCGCGCCCGACTGTTTGTGACTGCTTTCACAGGGCGACGAGTGCCCCGGCTCGTCTCTTCAGCAATCACGTCTTGCATTCCATAGTCTTTTTCTTTTTCGGGCATTTGAGATTACTCCTCGGGGAACAAGCTAGCTCCAGTCGAATCCTCGTAACCATCCAAAGGTCTGTTCCTCCTGAGCCTCTCAATCATTCCTTCGATAGACCTTGGCAGCGACAGACAAGGGGGCAGAAATCAGGTCCAGATGTATCGGGACCGATATCCGACTATGGAGCGCCGATAGGTGCCTGACATCTCATTCACCTACGTTCTTCAACGCCGTTTTCTCTCTATGCAACTGTGGCCAGTAAAGAGTTGGCGGTCGTCGTAGCCTTGGAGGCTCCGGTGTTTGTCAACCTATATCTTCGCGCCCGTCCAGTTCCTACTGTAATCACGTCTCCCGCCTCAGCCATTTTGTCGATCTGGTAGTCAATACGAGCCACGGTTCGACCCGTCAATTTCAGACCGTCCATGATTTCTGCTCCAGTTACGGATTCGTTGTTGCGGAGTGCCTTTTGTCCGAGCAATACCAACAAGATCTCATCTTCAAGGGAGGCACAGCGTGCGGTCAAGGAAACCACACGTCCGTCCAGTTTCATGATCCTGTCCAGCGAAAGTGCAGTTCCGTTCGCAGTTTCCGACTGGGAAGGCGACTCAGCAGGAGTAGTTGGCGTTACTGGCTGAGGAAGACTGCCAATCAGTTCCTTAAAACCAGCAAATTGTGCTTGGACGATTTCAGATGGTCCCTCGGATTCAAATTCATGCTCTCCAATCTTAATTTTAAGTCGACTCGTTTCCATTTCCGGAACCACTCCATGAGGTTCAATTGTCATGATAGCACAAAATATGATGTCATCAAGTGAAATCTGCACAGACAATGCAATTTAATCGCCTATACGCACAAACTATGATCAGCACTTAGAGTATTAGGTCAAATGTGGAGAGTGGCCGACAAGGTGCGAAGTGGCGCTCTCAGCGGGAATCAGGTCCCCCGAATCCGGCGGCAGGAGAAAGGGACCAGTCCCTTCTTAGTCCGTTTCAACCGAAGGCGAACAAAAGATTGGGATTGCACGCAGATTCGCGTTTCGAGTTTCGAATCACGAGTTTTCCGATTTCCAGTTTCGCCCTAACCCTTCGGAATTTTCACGCCCGCCTTGACCGCGAATGCGGCGGCTTCTTCGTATCCCGCGTCCACGTGCCGGGCGATTCCGATTCCGGGGTCGTTGGTCAGCACGCGATTCAGGCGCTTGGCCATTTCGGGGGTTCCGTCGGCGACGGTCACTTGTCCCGCGTGCGGCGAGTCGTAAACATCATCATTGCGTAGGACGTCATCTGCACCTTATACTAACCGCATGAAATACCAGGATATCATTACCATCGAACCCGGCAAGCGTGGGGGAAAGCCCTGCATTCGGGGGATGCGTATTACTGTCTACGACGTGCTCTCCTACCTGGCCTCGGGAATGACGCATCAGCAAGTCCTGGCAGATTTTCCCTATCTCACAGAAGACGACATTCTGGCCTGCCTCAGCTATGCGGCTGATCGCGAGCGCGAACAGTTGGTTGTGAAGGGGTGAAGCTCCTCTTTGACCAGAACCTCTCGCCGCGATTGGTCGAGCACCTTTCCGACCTTTATCCGGGCTCGGAGCACGTATACCGTGTGGGGCTGGACTGTGCTTCGGACACCCAGCTTTGGGATTATGCCCGCCAGAATGGCTTTGCTCTGGTTACGCAGGACGCAGACTTCAGCGAAAGAAGTTACCGCCTTGGCCACCCTCCTAAAGTGATTTGGATTCGCCTGGGAAATTGCTCGACTGCCCGGATTGAATCCATCCTTCGGTCACGCCACCCGGCCATTGCTTCGTTCGAGCACGATGCCACGGAAAA
>JASHTO010000703.1 GCA_030040515.1 Terriglobia bacterium | reverse complement strand
TCATCCACCACCCGAAGTCCAAAGAACTCGTCCGCGGAATCCTAAAGGAGGCAGGGTGTAATCTTGAGAAGACCTACTTTGATGTGCTGCGGATGCGCACGGCCTTTCCGGGCGATTACCTTAAATCGGGCATTGCCTATGCGTTTCATCCGCACCGTGACACCTGGTATTCGGCGCCCTTTTGCCAAATCAACTGGTGGATGCCGATCTTCGAAATCCTGCCGGACAACAGCATGGCGATTCATCCGCGGTATTTTTCAACACCGTTGAAGAACGGTTCGAGCGGGTATAATTATCACAAGTGGAGCCTTGAGAGCCGCACCACCGCGGCACAGCACGTCAAGGCCGACACGCGGGTTCAGCCCCGCCCGGAAGAACCGGTAGAGCTTGATCCGCAGATCCGCCTGGTGTGCAAAGTTGGAGGCGCCTATTTGTTCTCGGCCGCACACCTTCATTCCACCGTTCCCAACACCACAAACCTGATCCGCTATAGCATCGATTTTCGGACCGTCCACCTGGACGATGTGCTGGGGCGGAAGGGAGCTCCCAACATCGATTCGGCCTGTACCGGGACGACCATGGGCGATTACCTTCGTGGGACCGATCTCTCCCACCTGCCCGCGGAGGCCATCGCGCTCTATCAGGATGGCACGGAATTGCAATACGCGCTGCCTGGGGGACATTGAAGCCACGGTCAATACTTTCTTGACCGTGGGGTTTTCCTGAATCCCCGCCGTTGGTCGCGAGGATAAGCCCACGGTGGTTTGGCGATAGAAGAACCCACGGTCAGAAAGGCACTGACCGTGGCTACCGGCTCGCTGACGAGTAGCTGAAAGATCAGTGTAAGGGGGAAATATGAAGGTCGTATTATTTTGCGGCGGAGCGGGGATGAGGTTACGGGGTTACTCGGAGGACGTTCCGAAGCCTATGGTGACGATTGGTTCGCGCCCGGTGTTGTGGCACGTGATGAAGTATTACGCGCATTTCGGCCACAAGCATTTCATCCTCTGCCTGGGGTACAAGGCCAACAGCATCAAAGATTACTTTCTCCAATACGAAGAATCTGTCTCCAATGATTTCGTCTTTTCGCAAGGCGGCCGGAAACTGGAGTTTACCCAGCGCGACATCGACGATTGGACCATAACTTTTGTGGACACCGGTTTGCACTCCACCATCGCCGACCGGTTGCGGCTGGTTGAGCCCCATATCGGCAAGGATGAGGTTTTTCTCGCGAATTACAGCGATGGCCTGACCGATTACCCGCTTCCCCAGTTGGTTGAAGAATTTGGCCGGCGGGACGGCATCGCGGCATTTCTTTCCGTGCAGCCCCGCACGAGCAGCCTGGACACCGTGCATATGGGCGAGGATGGGTCCGTCCGGGCCATCAAGACGATGAAGGAGTCGGACATCTGGGTGAACGGAGGTTACTTCGTCCTGCGGCGGGAGATTTTCCGCTACATCAACCCCAAAGAGGAGCTTGTCTACGAACCCTTCCGCCAGCTGATTGCCGAGGGCAAGGTCTGGTCAAAACGCTACAGTGGTTTCTGGCAGTGCATGGACACGTTTCGGGACAAGCAAATCCTCGATGAGCTCGAGGCCAGTGGCGAAGCTCCCTGGTGCTTGTGGAAGAATGTAAAATCTGCAACGCGAGTCGTGGCGTGATGAGGCTCGCCCTTTCGAGCAAGGATGCGAAGCAAGCCGATGTACTCTGCCTGGGTGCCCATGCGGACGACATCGAGATCGGTTGCGGTGGAACTCTACTCTATCTGCAGAAAACTCTGGCGCGGGTAAGGTTTCATTGGGTGGTCTTCAGCGCCTCGGGAGTCCGCGGTCAGGAAGCGATGAAGGGCGCGGAGCTTTTTACTGCCGGCTCTGATAAAGAGCTTGTGCTGAAATCCTTCCGCGACGGTTTCCTGCCGTACCAAGGCAGCGAAGTAAAAGAATACTTCGAGGAATTGAAGGGCCGGGTCGACCCTGACCTGGTGTTTACGCATTGGCAGGGCGATGCCCATCAGGACCACCGTTTGCTCTCCGAGCTGACTTGGAATACCTTCCGGAACCACTTCATTTTGGAGTACGAGATTCCGAAGTATGATGGTGACTTGGGCCGACCGAATTTTTATGTGCCGCTGGAAGCAGCGCTTGGCGAGCGGAAGGTGAATCATCTGTTTGAGGCTTTTGGCTCCCAGCGGGCCAAGCGGTGGTTTGACCGGGCCACATTCATCGGATTAATGCGCATTCGCGGGATGGAGTCGAATTCCCCCAGCGGTCTGGCGGAGGCGTTCCATGCTCGAAAGATTGTGCTGCAAGCTGGCGATTAATCAAGGAACCTGACATGGCTAAAGCCCAAAACGAGACGAGCAATCTGGCCGCCGCGGCTCCTCCCCACAAGGATTATTCGAAGTCGCGCGCCCTTCAACCCAAGGCTCACAACCTGATTCCCGGTGGGGCGCACACCTACGCGAAAGGCGACGATCAATACCCGGAGTTGGCCCCGCCATTCATCGACCGCGGCAAGGGCTGCCATGTGTGGGACCTTGATGGAAACGAGTTTATCGAGTACGGGATGGGATTACGCGCGGTCACACTGGGACATGCCTATGAGCCGGTGACGGAAGCGGCCTATCGCCAGATGCAAAGGGGGGTCAACTTCACGCGGCCCGCAAAAATCGAGGTCGATCTCGCCGAGGCCGTGTTGGAGATCGTCGAGGGGGCTGATATGGTGAAGTTCGCCAAGAATGGCTCCGACGTTACCACCGCGGCCGTCAAGCTGGCGCGGGCATACACGGGGCGTGACCTGGTTGCCATCTGCGGGGATCACTCGTTTTTCTCCATTGACGACTGGTTTATCGGGACGACGGAGGTCAACGCCGGAATTCCGCGCGCCATCATCGACCTTACCCTGAGATTTCAATACAATGACCTGGCGAGCCTCGAAGCCCTCTTTGACCGGTTTCCAAGCCAAATCGCTTGCGTGCTGATGGAAGCGGAAGCGGCGGTTCCTCCCACGGAAGGTTTCTTGATGCAGGTGAAAAACCTTTGCGAGAACAAAGGAGCGGTCCTGATTCTAGATGAGATGATTACGGGCTTCCGTTGGCACCTGGGAGGAGCCCAGAAGTTTCATGGGGTGATCCCGCATTTGTCAACTTTCGGAAAAGCCATGGGAAACGGGTTCGCCATTTCTGCCCTTGCCGGAAAGCGGGAAATCATGCGCCTCGGCGGCCTGGATCACGACCAGCCCCGGGTCTTCCTGCTTTCCACCACTCATGGCGCTGAAACCCATGCCCTGGCGGCCTCGATTGAAACCTTGCGGATCTTTCGCGAGCAGAACGTGGTGGAGTTCCTTTGGAAGCAAGGTGAGAGGCTGCGCACACTGGTCAACAAGTCCATTGCGGAGAA
>JASHTO010000061.1 GCA_030040515.1 Terriglobia bacterium | reverse complement strand
AGCGGAGCGCGGGTCCAATATCTACCCCCCTACTCACCGGACCTGAACCCCATCGAAAAGCTCTTTTCCAAACTGAAGGCCCGGCTCCGCAAAGCCGCCGCACGAGATCGGGAGGCCCTCTGGAAAGCCATCGGGGAATCGCTCAATACGGTCTCCGCAAACGAGTGCACCAACTACTTCGACTCTTGCGGATATGTCATGACTTAGATTGAAAATGCTCTAGCGGATTGCACGCCGGGGTGCATTTTCGAATGGGGTGCGTCTTCCAGGCCGCATGCAGCTCTTTGTTTCCGGTATGGAAATAGCCCAAACTTAATGACGTCGGTGGGATAGCCACAATCAATGGAGTATCGCACTTATTAAGCGCCTATTCCCAGCATATGCAACTTGTTCGGCTGCGTTTCCGTTCGCCCCTACCCGAAGCCCGTACCGCCGATCCCTTCCCAAATGGATCAGGTGGGCGAGTGCCTACGAAGCAAGGGGTCGGGTGTTCGAATCACCCCGGGCGTACCAACTTAACCCCTGATGTCTCATTGGATTAGCTCACTTCCTTGGTTATCAAGATCGGTTCCGAGGGAACATTGGGGAACAACAAGCGGGCCAAATCCTCAACAGCCTGCGGTTTCACGTGTTCCAGAGGGTGCGTGTAAATCATGGTGGTCTCGGGACTCGCGTGCCCAAGCAGGGATTGGAGAACAGGCACGGCAACACCCGCATTGCCGTTGTACGTGCTGAAGGTGTGACGGAGCTAATGCCAGCCGAACCGCAGAATCCCCAATCGCGTGCACGCGCGCCACAAGTGTCTTCGCATGAGGTTGCGGTCGCGAATCGACTCGTGATGAATTCACGATCGAATTCTTTGATCAACGTGGAATCCTCAAGATGCGCTAGAAGGTGACCAGCTTGCAGAAACGGCCAGTGAAAACCGGGTGGACGATTGATCAAGCATGCCCGTTACAACTGGCTGCTCCTGGCCGAGAGCCACCTGACTCGGCGACTGTTTGGGACTATGGTACGGCGGATCGCCTCGCTGCCCTTACCCGCTGGGTAGGCGAATCGCAGATCGAAGGAGATTTTGGGGGCGAAAGAGACAGGGGAGGGAAAGTGTCCAAGGCACAGGTCGAAGGAGGGTCGGTTTCGAGTTTTGGGATTCTGCGGAGAGGCAATACTCGCCCTTTCCATGGCTCGTGGAAGGCCCTGCACTGAAAACCCAACTGGAGATTGAGTTCAGAGTGTGCTGGGGCGTATACTGCTGCTCGGGCGAAAACTGAAAACGGAAATTCTGGTTCATTACTCTTTTGACATTCAAATCACAGTTAAACAGCTTTCGAAAAGGGAGGCTTTGACGCATGTCCGAATCTAATCAAAATACCGACAAACTCCTCGGTATGCGACAGCCTATCTGCCGCCGGGACTTTCTTAACTCCGCATTGCTCGCGTCGGGAAGCCTGCTCATGTCGGCAGTCACGCCTGCTCAACTATTGGCGCAGAATGCTGGCGAGTGGGAAGGCTACACAGGCGAAGGCGACTATCGCGGGTCGGCCGGCGACACCGCGGAAGCTCGTCAAGCGGGGCACGCCGTTCGCGATGGGCAATACGATACGGTCCCCTCAGACGCCGTTGAAACCGGCGAAATCTACGACTGCGTCATCGTCGGCGGCGGGTTCGCGGGTCTCTCGGCTGCCCTGTTCTTCCACCACCAGGCGGAGCCAGGGCGCACTTGCCTGGTTCTCGACAACCTTCCGATTTTCGGTGGCGTGGCCCAGCGCAACGAATTTATCGTTGACGGTCATCGCCTCTACGCCCCGCAGGCTTCTGTTCAGTTTCAACGAGTCTGGCCAATGAGCTTCCTCGAGCGTGTTTACGATATGATGGGTCTCGATTGGGATGCATTCAGGGAATACCAAACCTGGCAAGGGCCGTCGCCCGAAATCCCTCTCGGCCGTACCCCCTATCAGATGGAGTTCGTCACGCCGCCACCGAAGTCCTTCGGTTTTTACTTTGGCGCGAAGTTTAGCAAGCAGCCGGGACTTTGGCTGGTCGACCCCTGGGGCAAGAATCTGGATGGTGCGCCTTGGCCCGAGCAGATCAAGCAGGAGCTCCTCCGCGTGCATGACTATCATCGTGGACATGGGCCAAGGGAGTCCGAGTACCCCGGCGACGAGGCTTCGCGCCGCCTCGACAGCATTACGTACGAAGACTACCTGATGCAGACCCTTAACATAAGCCGGGAAACCTGCCGGCTTTGGTTCACCCAGGAAACCTCTATATCCGTGGGCATAGGGCCTGATGCGCTTTCGGGCTATTTCCGATATGCGTTTGCAAACGTCCCGACCAGGGACGGCTCGCAAATGTTCCCAGGAGGCAACTCCGGCCTTATTCGCCTCATCGTGAAGACCTTGATCCCGGACGCCATTGAAGGCCCGCGAAGCATGGAAGCGACCTGGAAGAATCACGTGAACTTCGAAGCCCTGGACCGTAAAGGTCAGCCGGTGCGCATTCGTCTGCGGTCTACCGCGGTCCAGGTGGAGCACGCGGGCGAGCCGCACAAATCCGATTTCGTTTGGATTACTTATGTGCAGGGTGGCAGAACCTATCGCGTCAAAGCCAAGACGGTGGTCATGGCCGGTGGGGGGTTTATCACGCGCCATGTGGTTCGCGATCTCGACGCGGAGCGTCGGAGCGCCTACGCGCAGTTCTACTATGCGCCCTCCCTGGTGGCGAATGTCGCAGTGCGGAATTGGAATTTCATGTACAAGCTGGGAATCTCGGGCGCGCGGTGGTTCGAGGGCATCGGGAGTTTCATGGAAGTTCGTAAAATGGCGAAGTTCGGCGTCGACTCACCCGTTGCCGGCCCGGATTTACCGACCGTTCTGAGTTTCTTCATCGACTTCGCTAAGGCGGGACTCCCTATAGCCGAACAGGGGCAGAGGGGCCGCATCGAGATGCTTACGACTCCCTTTCACGAATACGAGCGCAGAATTCGCGAGCAAATGACAGAAATGTTCGCGCCCAGTGGTTTTGATGCTCAACGCGATATCGCCGGCGTCGTTCTCAATCGCTGGGGGCACGCTTTCATCAACGCCCAGCCTGGCTTTTTCTTCGGAGCCAACGGAAAGCCAGCTCCGCGCGATGCCCTCCGCAACGCCCCGTTTGGCCGGATCGCATTTTCCCATTCTGATTTCGCGGGTGACAATAACCATCAGAGCGCGATCATGGAATCGTATCGCGCGGTCGGCCAGCTCCTCGACTCGGTGCTCGACTAACAGTGGATAATCCCAGGTAAGCCCGACAAAGAGGAGCCACGCCCAAGTTCCGGGGAAAATAAAAGGGGTCGCGGTAGGTTTGCCGCGGTTCAGGCCGCCTATCGGAGCGCGGCGGAGCAGTGTTGTGTTTCACGAGAGGAGATTCTGGATCCAGGCCGGTAATCCGTAGATTCCCCCGTTCGGCGGGGAGGCAGTAAGCGTTTGATTTCCTACGGTTCGTTCGCCGGGGGAGGACTCCTCACCCGGTGCCGCACTCACTGGTAAAAGCGTGCGGTGCGGCCCACGCCTCTCCCCCCGGGGAGGGGAAAACCGATTTTCAGCGCGCCCGGGCAGATCGACGCTACAATTTATGTCCTTTCGTCGAGCTAATCCGGCAATATCGAATCATGGGAGTCGTGCGATGATAAAAAAGGCAGGATTTCTTGGTCTCGTGTTCGCGATTTTGGCCGCCACCACCTGGGCGGAGCCGATTAAAGTTGACCCCGCCAATCCGCACTATTACCTGTTCAATGGCCAACCCACCATCCTGATCACCTCCGCCGAACATTACGGCGCCGTGGTCAATTTGGATTTTGACTACGTCGCCTACCTGGACGCGCTCAAGGCGAACGGAATGAACTACACGCGCGAGTGGCCGGGCGCAGTCCTCGAGATGGTGGGGGAATTATATAAGGGCAACACCATGGGTCCGAGGCCTGACCGGACTATCGTGCCTTGGGCGCGCAGCAACCAGTCGGGATATGTCTACGGCGGCAACAAGTTCGATCTCGACAAATGGAATCCGGAGTTTTTCGCGCGCCTAAAGGATTTCATCGTTAAGGCGGCGGAGCGCGGCATTGTGGTGGAGATCTGCTTTTTTAACTCCCAGTACACCCATCGGTGGCCACTCTCTCCCCTCTATTACCAGAACAACATCCAGGGCGTAGGGAAGTGCGATTTCAAGGATGCCCAGACGATGAAATACCCTGACTTGGTCCAGCGCGAGAGCGAGTATGTGAGCAAGATCACTCAGGAGGTGAATCCCTACGACAACGTCATTCTGGAGATCTGCGATGAGCCATCCAACTTCACTTCCCACGCGGAAGCCGGTCCTTGGGTGGGGCATCTATTACAGGTCGTACACAACACAGAGAGCAACCTGCCAAGGAAACACCTGGTTGCGCAGATGGTGGAAGGACCGATTGGAGGCCCTGTTGATTTCTCAGGCAGTTATCTTTTATCGGTTATTGTCGGGCAGTATGTCTGGGGTGGCGAGGCATACAGTGAGCAGATGGGAGGGATGAAGGGCCTCGACTTCGAGTACGGTTACAACAAGCCGATTGAAATGAATGAAACGCCCTATTACCCCTTTCAGTATGAGAAAGGAGATCCGGTGGCAGATTCCCGGGTGGAAGCGTGGGAGTTCATCGTCGGAGGGGGCGCCAGTTTTAACCAACTGAACGGTCGATTCACGGTGGAGGACCCGGCCGGTAAGACTCCCGACAACGCCCAAGTCTTAAGGTCCCTGCGGAATCTGAAGGACTTCATTTACAGCTTAGACTTCGTCCAGATGCGTGCGGATAAGAGCTTTGTGGTCAGCGGTGTACCGGAAGGAGCCTACTGCCGGGGCATCAGTCAGCCGGGAGAGCAGTACGCATTGTATCTTCACCACAGCGAACTCGACAAAGACCTAAATTACTACATTGTGAAGCCAGGACATTATCATGAAACTTTGGTCTTGGATTTGCCGGGAGGTAACTACAAAGCAGAATGGGTTGACCCCTCCTCGGGATCGGTGCTCAGCACCATCACGTTCACCCACCAAAGGGGGAAACGGAATTTCAGCAGCCCTGAGGTCACTTTGGATATCGCCTTACGGATCAAGCGCATTCCCTGAATTCGGCCTCTTCAGAAATGGCATATTTACAACAAAGAAGTACAAATTTCTTATAGAGCCTTCTGACATTTCTGTTTATCCTTTGGCAGATACTAGTGTGGTGTACCGTTTATTGTTTGACAACCCAGGTCGCCACCGGTCGCAGTCGTCATTGGAAAATATTAGCCGGGACAGGACACTAGTGACTCACGTAGCTTCTCCTGCAGAGGACGATGCGGGGAGTGGATGCTGTCGACCTGGATGAGACGCGAGAGGTTTTTATCTCCAGGCATAGGGATTTTTGTTAAAACCGCCCGTCGGCTGCGCGTCGAGGTTGTCGGTTTCATTCTGCCCGACACCGGCGGGTCGCCCGTTAGCGTGTGGGCCTCTACTGCGGCTTGCTGACCGGGGTTGGCTGGTCTGAGGCTCTGTCCGGAATAGTGATAAGCCCCCCAAATTTAACCAACGGAGAGTCAGGCATGTCGATAAAAATCAGGTTTCTCGGTCTCGTTTTGCTCCTTTTCATTGCCCGAGCCGCCGCCGAGCCGATAAAGGTCAATCCTGTCAATCCGCATTATTACCTGTTTAACGGCCAACCGACCGTCCTGATCACCTCCGCCGAGCATTACGGCGCCGTGGTCAATTTGGATTTTGACTACGTCGCCTACCTGGACGCGCTCAAGGCGAACGGAACGAACTACACGCGTGAGTGGCCGGGCGCAGTCCTCGAGATGGTGGGGGAGTTTTGCAAGGACAACACGATGGGTCCGAGACCTGACAGGACGATTGTGCCCTGGGCTCGAAGCAATGAGCCCGAGTGTGTATATGGTGGAAACAAATATGACCTAGACAAGTGGAATCCGGAGTTTTTTGCGCGCCTGAAGGATTTTATTGTTAAAGCTGGCGAGCGAGGTATCGTAGTGGAGATCTGTTTCTTCAATGCGCAGCGCTCCTATCGTTGGCCTCTTTCCCCGCTGTATCATGAAAACAACATCCAGGGTGTAGGCAAGTGCGATTTCGAAGACTTCCAGACGCTGAAAGACGCGGACCTCGTCCAGCGGCAGAGCGCGTACGTGAGCAAAATCACTCAGGAAGTGAATCCCTACGACAACGTCATTCTGGAGATCTGCGACGAGCCGTCCCTCCTCACCCCCCACGCGGAAGCCGGCCCGTGGGTTGGTCATTTGCTGGAGGTCGCGCACAACACGGAAAGCAAACTGCCGAAAAAACATCTGATTGCGCAGATGGTGGAGGGACCTGTCGGAGGTCCCATCGATTTTTCGGGCAGTCCTCTTCTCTCGATTATTGTCGGGCAGTATGTGTGGGGTGGGGAAGCCAATAGTGAGCAGATGGGAGGGATGAAGGGCCTCGACTTCGAGTACGGTTACAACAAGCCGATTGAAATGAATGAAACGCCCTACTACCCCTTTCAGTACGGGAAAGGAGATCCGGTGGCAGATTCCCGGGTGGAAGCGTGGGAGTTTATCGTGGGAGGGGGGGCAAGCTTCAATCAGCTAAACTCTCTCTACACGGTTGAGGACCCGACTGGGAACACTCCCGACAACGCCCAAATCTTAAGGTCCCTGCGGAATCTGAAGGACTTCATTTACAGCTTAGACTTTGTCAAAATGCATGCGGATAAGAGCTTCGTGGTCAGCGGCGTGCCGGAAGGAGTCTACTGCCGAGGCATCAGTCAGCCGGGAGAGCAGTACGCACTGTATCTTCACCATAGCGAGCTTAACGACCACAGAGAGTATTATATTGTGAAGCCGGGAGATTACCACAACACCCTCGTCTTGAATTTACCCGGAGGCCGCTACCAGGCAGATTGGGTCGATCCCCCTTCGGGTTCAGTGATCAGCACCGTAACCTTCACCCATCAAGGGGGCAACCAAAACTTCACTGCTCCTGAGTATAAAGTGGACATCGCATTGCGAATTAAACGTAAGTAAGCAACCCGGCAACGATTAAGCATATCAGAGCTAATCCAGCTCGGACCCTGCAAGAATGCACGAAATACGTAGACGTGGTGTTGCGGAGTGTTTTCATGAGGGTGGGTTCGTGGGTTCTCGTGGTTCTGCTGTTTCTGACTGCGTCAGCGAGTTTTCTCTGCCGTGTGAACATCTCAGTCACGGGCGCCCTGATGATGCGCGATTTGGGATTCTCTCAAATTGAAATGGGGCGCCTGTTCAGTGCGTTTGTACTCGGGTATGCCATATTTCAGGTTCCGGCGGGGGTCGCCGCTGATCGTTGGGGAGCACGCCGCACACTGGCAATTGCAGCCTTTTGGTGGGTGACCGTTACATTATTGCTGGCAGGTCTAGGTTGGGGACCTTTCGGCAGCGCCGCGGGAGGTATGCTGACCCAACTGTTAATCCTGCGTTTTGTGCTGGGCGTGGGTGAAGCCCCCACTTATCCAGCAGCTGGTCAGGGCGTGGCCAATTGGATTGAACCCTCGAAGCAGGGTTTTGCAAACGGTGTGGTTCTCGCTTCCATGGGAGCCGGCTCTATCGTTGCTCCGCTGTTGCTCTCCAGAGTGATGGTGGCGAGGGGATGGCGGATCGCCATGCTGGCGTCGGCAATCCCGGCGCTGGTCGTAGCTCTTGCTTGGGTCAGCGTGCGAGAATCCAAGAGTGCGTCGAGGACGATTGAAACCCAACCTCGGTCTGTAGAGGGAAGCGCAAGCCGGCTTGCGTCCTTCAGTTTTGTGCTTCTCACTCTGAGCTATACCCTGGAAGGATACCTGGTCAACCTGTTCGTGTTTTGGAATTACTTGTACTTGGTTCAGGTCCGGCACTTTGACCTGCTGCGCGCCGGCAACTTGGGTAGCCTGCCCTGGTTCCTGGCAGTGATTACGATCCCCATGAGTGGGTATATCTCCGACCGGCTGGTGGCTGGGCCTTTCGGCCTGTGTTGGGGGCGAAGAGCCGTACCCATGGTGGGTTTCACTTGCGGGGGAATCTTTTTAGCCTTAGGCGCGCGAACCACCAATCCATATTTCGCTGTGGCGTACCTCACCCTAGCTACGGCAACTGTGCTTTCCGTCGAACCACCTTTTTGGGCCACCATGATGGAGCTTGCCGGGGCGCGAAGTGGCACCTTCGGAGGCGTCATGGCTCTCGGAGCCAACATCGGCGGGCTTATTTCGCCTGCGCTCACTCCGATTCTGGCAGCGTACCTGGGCTGGAAGAATGCCCTGTATGTGGGTGGGGGAATTGCGGTGGTCGCCGCTGCCTTGTGGTTTGGTGTCTCACCTAGCGTTCAGCCGGAAGCCAATAAATAGACGTTTTTGGAGGGCGAGTCCCTCCGCGAGAGATCATGCTTCAAATTAGAAAAAGGTTGCGGCTGGCGTACAGCCGGGGAGGGTTTGTAGAATGAAGATTATAAGCATCAAAACCACCATCGTCGCAGTCCCCCATAACGAACCCGAGTTTATTTCCACGGGGATGCGGAAAGGCGTCAACGAGGTGCTTATCGAGATTGAGACGGATGAGGGAATCACGGGGCTTGGAGAGTGCATTGCGACCAGTGCCCCTGTCATCGAAGCGGGTGTGAAGTCTTGTATACCGCTTCTGCTGGGAAGGGACCCTCGTAACATCGAAGGGATCGTCAATAATCTGCGGCATGTGGGAAACTGGCACTATTTTGACAAAGTTGGGAACGTAGTCTTGGCCGGGATTGAAACAGCGCTTTGGGACATTTTCGGAAAGCTGACCGGACAACCTCTCTATTTCCTTCTGGGGGGGTTGGTTAGAGAGCAAATTCCTATGATGTACTACCTGCTCCGATTCAATATCGAGGAGATGGTTCGGAGGGCCCAAAAAGCTATCGCTGATGGTTATAAGACTATTTACTTCAAAGTGGGGCAGGAAGATCTGAGAGCAGACATCGAGGCAGTAGAGGCGGTTCGCGCCGCCGTGGGAGGCGGCGTTCAAGTAAGGATCGACGCCAATGAGATGTGGACAGCTGGGACTGCGATCCGATTCATCAAGCAGATCGAGAAATATGATGTGGAGTGGGTGGAGCAACCCTGTTTGAGCAAGAATATCGATGAACTGGCTTACATTCGCCGGTCTGTAAACACTCCGATCGCAGCAGACCAGTCATCCTGGACCTTTTATGATGTACGCCAAGTCCTGCAGAAACAGGCCGCCGACGTCGTGGTCATTGATCAATACCACGTGGGTGGTCTGCTGGCCTATAAGAAGTGCGCAGCCCTCGCGGAAGCATATGGCATTCCGCTCAGTCATCACAGCTTCGGCGATTTGGGAGTCGGCTTTACCGCCGCACTGCACGTGATTGCCTCCACTCCCGGGTTCCTCTACGCTAATCAAAGTTTCCTCACGATCCACCAAGAAGACATCATCCAAGGCGGGCTGCCTAAAGTGGTGGGCGGCTATGTTCAGATTCCCCACGGGCCGGGATTAGGAGTTGCTCTGGACGCAGAGCGGGTTGCCATAGCGGCTGAACGTTACCAGCGAGACGGAGCATATGCTGTCCGCGAGGCGCACTCTGACCGGGTTACGTTTGTTCCTATGATATAGTCTGCTTGCGATTAATTGCTCATCTTAGCTGCTGGTACGGCGATAGCCTGGGGGCGTCCGGTTGCGGCTCGGCAATCAAGAGAAGGTGCATTCCTTGTCATGGGTTTTGGTTGCCAAGGAGAACCTCGGCTCAATCTCGCCACCTGCCAGAATGCGTTCGGCCACGTACTCACCCAGCACCGGCCCATGTTTGAAGCCGTGCCCTGATCCCCCACCAACCAGCCAGACATTGGAAAACGCGGGATGTCGATCAATCAGGAAATCGCGGCTGGAGGTGTTTTCATATTGACAGACGCGTGACTCCAACAGAGGCGCACCTTTGAGGGCGGGCAACCGGCAGCCAATGTATTCGCGTATGGCTATTGCAGACTCCACCTTAACTGTGCGCTCGGCTGTGTCGGGATCGATGGCCGGTCCGTGACGCATGAGCGCAAACTTCACACCACGATTCTCAATGTCAGGCAGGCCATATATCTGGTCCGCCCGGCAATTCCAAGCAGGAAAAGCCGGCACCCGAAACTGTACATCCCCGGCGGGCGGACGAAAGAAGAAAACTTCCTGGCGTGTGGGAAGTATGCGGTCCCCTAAAAGCGCCGGGAAGATCTTGGGAAGCCACGCACCGCAGGCAAAGACAAAAAACCCTGCGCGAATGGTTTCGCCGTTCCGCGTCACAACGGAGGTAACCTGGCCTTGCCCGGCCGGGGCTTGCACCGCGCCTTGCAAGTAATCGACGCCTTGTTTCAGCGTTTCGCGCACCACCAACTGCACGGCGCGCCGTGCCATCACGACGCCGCTTTCAGGCTCATAGAGCCCCCAGCTAACTCCGTCCAAGGCGATTTGGGGAAAACGTTTCGCCAACTCTTGGCGCGAAAGTTTTTCAGTTTTCACTTGGGCCTTCTGGAGTGTTTCCTGGCATGCCGTCACGTATGCGTTCCCTTCTTCTGCCAGCCACAACACACCCGTGGGAAGAAACAGGTCTTCACCTGACTGCAAGAAGAATTCCTTCCAGAGGCTCAGGGCACGCACCGACCAAAGCGTGTACATCTCATCCTGGCCATACCCCATGCGGATTACTCTCGTTTCGCCGCCAGAACTGGATAAGCTGTTGGAAGGGCCGTACGCATCCACAACAATTACTCTTTGGCCCTTAAGTCGAAGTTGGCGGGCCGTCCAGGCGCCGAAAACCCCCGTGCCAATTACCGCCACATCGTAGATCTTTCCGGTTTCCATTGCGCTTCCTCCCTGCCCCCACTAATGCTGGACCCTGGCAGCGGTGAACGCCCTTTGCAGCTCCTGGGTAGTCTCCCCCGCGAAAGCTGCTCCTCCTGGGCCCTGGAGGTTCCCACTTTCCCCTCGCCAACCGGACGCGACAGCCCGCCGCGCCTGCCCTGGCCGCTATCTCGATAATACCATTCGCCGCTCGAACAAGAGGTCAGGCAACCACATTGGCGCCAGCGCGTTTAGCCTAACATGTGTAGACTAGAGAATCATTCAACGGGATTGCGCGAAAGCCGAGGTTTTTCTGCCACCTTAAGGTTAACGAGTTCACCTCCGAATACAGTGCTTCTCCAGGTGGTGGTGTAAAGCCTTTTGCACATCAAACTGGTTGGCGCTCACGCACACAACGTACCAATGCCTGCAGGTGGGCGGGCGGCCCTTCCCGCTGAAACTTGAAACCCATCACCGCAACGGTCTGGCATTTTTACAACAAAAAATTCCGCGATTGTCATAGACTGGGCGGCCGCGCGGAGCTGAAACTTGTACAAAGGTTGCAGGAACATGTGAAAAAATTGAATTTGGATTAGTTTTCAGCATTGTAAAGTGTTGAAAATACGTAATGTTGATATTGGTAAATCCAATTTTTCACATGTTCCTGCTGCTGATTCTAGCTTTTCTGTTGGTTTGTGTGTCCGCTTTGGCGCAAACCGACGTTGGTTCCATCTCGCTGGCCGACTGATGGAGGATTGCCGGATGTACTCTTTACGCTTACTGTTCAAAGCCATTCTCGCCCCGAAGGCGAGTTGCGTCGAAGCGAGAGGGTCGGGGAGGCAAGCGGCTTTGGTGGATGAACTGAAGGGCTATTATGTTTACATGACCACCACCGACACCACGGGGAGCTACCTTTTCCGCAGCATCCCTCCCGGAAATTACAGGGTTGAGTGTTAATCTGCAGACCTGCAGTCGCAAACCTCACGCGCCCGATGGTGTTTTAAGTTTAACTAATATAGCCTACTAAGGGAGTTCAACGATGCACAGCCAATGGACACGAAGAGAATTTCTCGGCAGTTCCCTGCTAGCTGCTCCTGCGCTCAATGCGGCTTCCGCGCTGACGGCCAAAACAGACCCGGCGCCTCCCACTTCGCTGGCCCAAGTCTCGGCCGAGCCGATTAAAATCCATCCTGACAATCCGCGTTATTACCTATTTAAAGGGCAGCCGACCATCCTGATCACCTCCGCTGAGCACTACGGTGCCGTAATCAATCTGGACTTCGACTATGTTAGGTATCTCGATGCGCTGAAAGCATACGGACTAAACTACACGCGCCCCTGGCCGGGCGAATGTCTTGAGATGGTCGGAGAATTTTGTCCGGATAACGTCACGGGTGTGAGACCGTCAAGAACCATCGTGCCGTGGGCGCGAAGTAGCGTACCCAGTTGTGTATATGGGGGAAACAAATATGACTTGGACAGATGGAATCCAGAGTTTTTCGCGCGTCTGAAAGACTTCATTGTAAAAGCCGGGGAGCGTGACATTGTTGTGGAGCTATTTTTCCTTAGCTCGCAGTATTCACATCGTTGGCCGCTCTGTCCCCTCTATCACGAAAACAATATACAGGGGGTGGGCAAGTGCGACTTCAAGGACGTCCAGACACTGAAGGATCCAGAGCTGGTCCGGCGGCAGAGTGACTACGTGAGCAAAATTTCTCAGGAAGTAAATGAGTATGACAATCTCATTTTGGAGATTTGCGATGAGCCGTCCAATTTCACTCCGCATGCGGAAGCCGGTCCTTGGGTCGGCCACATGTTGCAGGTGGTACATGATACTGAAGCCAAGCTGCCCAAGAAGCACCTTGTAGCGCAGATGGGGGAAGGTCCGATCGGAGGTCCTGTTGATTTCGCAGGAAGTCCCCTTCTATCGATTATCAGCGGGCAGTACGTGTGGGGTGGGGAAGCGGATAGTGAGCAGATGGGAGGAATGAAGATCCTCGACTATGAATACTACCACAACAAGCCGATTGAGATGAATGAAACCATGTATTACCCGTTTCAATACCGAGAAGGTGACCCCATTTTGGACTCTCGCGTGGAAGCCTGGGAGTTCATGGTGGGAGGGGGAGCAAGTTTTAACCAGTTGAACTCGCTATATACTGTTGAGGACCCGACTGGCAACACACCTGATAATGCCCAAATCGTACGCGCCCTGCGCAATCTGAAGGACTTTATCTACAGCTTCGACTTCATCAAGATGCTTGCGGATAAGAGTTTCGTCGTGAGCGGTGTGGCGGAGGGAGTTTACTGCCGAGGCATGAGCCAGCCGGGAGAGCAGTATGCGCTCTATCTCCACCATAGTCGGCTCGCACCAAACCTGATGTACTATATAGCAATGCCGGGGCATTACAAGGAGACTCTCGTATTGGATTTACCTGGAGGCACCTACAAAGCAGATTGGGTCGACCCTGCCTTTGGCTCGGAAATCAGCAGCGTAATTTTTACGCACCAAGGAGGGAAAATGGACCTTGACATTCCTGAGTATACGTTGGACGTTGCCTTGCGAATCAAACGCGCCCACTGAATTCCGCATCGATTTAGAGAGATTCTTTGTTGGCCCGAGTTCTACTCCACAAACGGGGATCCGCGAGGTGCAGGTGAAGCAATGGGTGAGGTAATTTCCGGTTTCGAGGCGCGCGACTCGCTGCCCAACTCTATCCCTGGCAATACTTCTAGCCCAGGACGGGAGGTTGGTAGCCGCCGGAGTCTACCCAAAAGCTCCTTCGGAGCGCATACTCCTTTGCCTGAAGCGAATGCCCCATGAGGGAATAGGCTAAAGAATTAAAGTGACAAATGGAGAAGAGATGTGAAGATTTCAGAACGCCCTGGCACAGGTAACCCCGTGATGGTGGCGGAAACTGAACTCCGCGCTGGCGCGTTACGATTGCCAGGAATATTGGTGCAAGGCCTTACCCACATGGCTCCGGCCACCGCCCTGCTGTTCACGATTCAATTCACGACAACGCAGGCTGGCATTGCTGCTCCCCTCGCATATCTTGTGGCTTTTCCGATCGTCTTGGTGCTTGGCGTTTGTTTGACGCAGTTAGCGCGATGCCTACCCTCTGCGGGCGGCTACTATACATATATCAGTAAAACCGTACACCCGCGCGTGGGGTTTTTAGCCGCATGGCTCTACTTTCTATACGATCCCATGCTGGCCGGATTTATCCTGGCATTTCTCGGTTCGGTGATTGAACAAGCGCTTAAGGCGGCGTACGGTGTCACCTTTCCCTGGTGGTTGTTCTTGCTGCTGTCGGGATCATTCGTGGGGTTCGTGACTTACAGGGGCGTGAAGGTATCCGCACGATGGATGGTCGTTCTGGGGGCCGCCGGAGCAATGATCGCGCTGGTGCTCGGCCTCTGGGGATTTTTCCGGGCGGGAACTGCGCACGTCAATTTCGCGCCTTTCAATCCGGCAAATGCCTCGAGCCACAGCGGCCTGTTCTTAGCTGTGATCTTCTCGATTTTTGCCTTCAACGGGTGGGAATCGGTGGCGCCGCTTGCTGAAGAAAGCGAAAATCCCCGTCAGACCCTTCCTCAGGCGATCCTGATTTCAATTCTGGTAATGGGCATTTTCTTGGTTCTGTCCTCTTGGGGAATATTGGTGGGCTGGGGCACGGAGAAGCTCCCAAGTTTCATCAACTCGCGGGAAAATCCGACCTTTGTGCTGGCCCAAGGGTACTGGGGGAAGGCCTGGGTGATTGTGCTCCTCGCCTTACTTAATTCGATCGTCGCGGCAGCGCTCGCCGGCAACACGGGGGCCGTTCGAGTGTGGTTCGGTATGGCCCGGTCCGGGTCCTTGCCGCGAGCCTTGGCTAAAGTCCACCCTCAGTACAAGACTCCTGTCAATGGAGTGAAGCTGCAAATCTTGCTCACGTTCGCCATAGGGTGGGGGTTGGGCCTGTGGATCGGGCCGGGGAAGGAATTCGAGTTTATGGGGACGATGCTGACGTTTGCCCTGATTCTCGTCTTTAGCGCCGCGAATCTCGGTGTTTTTCTTTATTATTTCCGCGAGCGTCGGGATGAATTTCACCTGGTTCTGCACACGATCTTCCCGCTGCTCGGGACGCTGGCCCTTTTCTTTGTCGCTTACAACTCCCTCAACCCATGGCCGCCACCGCCTATAGGCTACACCCCTTGGATTGTGGCGGCTTGGCTCGCTCTAGGCCTCATGCTGCTGCTGGTGATGAAGCTTACAGGCAAAGAGGACTGGCTGGCCGAAGCGGGACGCGTTGCTGAGGAGCGGGTCGAGACCGCTGAAGAGGCGACGCATCGGCCGATGATTTGAAATCCTGCGGCTGATGAGGTTGCAGAGAGGAGTGCAATTGAAATGCGCTGGCAAAACGCATACTCCGTCATAGATTCACGGACGGATGCCAGTGGACTTTTTTCCTGGTCCTTCGATCCGCTATTTCCAGTTGACGTGCGTTTCTACACCTACAGCAAGCGCAAAAACCTCCGGTTGAACCGTCACGACTATTTTGAACTGATGTACCTTCTCCAGGGGCGAATGTTGTTCCAGATTCAGAGGCAACGGTACGACCTCGGTCCGGGAGACTTGATTGTGATTGGGAGCATGAGCTTTCACGGGCCAATAGGTTATGGCCCCCCGCCCACCAAAGCCGTCGTGCTCGGCTTTCTCCCAGACGCGGTTTTGGGCAAAGATGGAAACGGAGAAGATCTGGAGTACTTGATGCCTTTTTTGGCCCAGGATGCGGACTTTCCACATTTGGTGTCAGCTAAAACAGGCATTCCAGCGAAGATCTTGGGCCTGATCCAGTGTGTCAACGCCGAACTGCCAGCCAAATCAGTACGCAAGCGCCTGAATGCCAAGACCTACCTGAAAATGATCTTGGTAACTCTTGGGGACCATTACACTGGTTACCGGATGAGGATGAGCCAAATCCGGCGCAAGGAGGAGAACATCAAGCGCCTGCGCCCGGTGTTGGAGTTCCTGGAGAAGCATTTCTCTGAACCGATCATGGTCGGCGACGCGGCGGCGATAATTCACATGAGCGGGTCACGTTTCATACGCTTCTTCCGGAACGTGACGGGCCAGGGGTTCATCACCTATTTAAATCACCTGCGGATCGTAAGGGCAGAATGGCTGCTGGCGGCGACGGACATGCCGATTGCTGAGTTGTGTCAGGAAGTCGGGTTTTGTGACCAAAGCTATTTTGGGATGGTGTTTCGTAAGACGCTGGGTGTAACTCCCGGACGGTATCGACGTCAGTTTAGCGGCACGCTTGTTGACGACAACCTTAAGCGAGACTTACAGGTAGGGGTGCAACCTGACCATAAAGCAAATAGTGGTTTAGTCCCTGAGGAGCGCCAACCGAAAGCCGGTTTGAAACAGTCAGATCGAATGCTTATGGAACGAGGAGGATTTATCCAGTGATCTTCTGTTCAGGCCTGAGTCTTCCAGAAGGCCCAGTGGTGCTCCCGGATGGAAGCTGGCTGGTGGTAGAAACAGGGGAGGAGGCGGGCTGCGTAACGCAGATCGCCTCGGACGGCAACTCCAAGCGGGTGATCGCCAAGACAGGAATGCCCAACGGCTTGGCCGTAGACAAGAGTGGGTTTATCTGGGTCGCGGAATCATTGAAATGCGTTTTACTGCGGATGAGCATGGACGGCAAGGTGGAGGTCGTCGCCACAGACTGTGACGGCGAGCCATTCTTGATGCCAAATGATCTCTGTTTCGGTCCCGATGGTGCTGTCTACATGACTGATTCAGGCATCAGGGTTCGAGACTTCAAGATCGGGAAGCAGCCCCGGCCCGATTACGAAACCGTGAGACTCGACGGCAGGGTTTACCGTATCGACCCCGCAACAGGGAAGGTACGCCAATTGGATGGCGGTCAGCGTTTCACGAACGGAATTGCTTTCGGGCCCGACGATAACCTTTACGTTAACGAGACGTTGACTGGAATGGTTTACCGTTATTCCCGGAAGGAGGGTGGGGAATTCGGTCTGCGGGAATGCTTTGGCCAAAGCAATCCCGATCCCACTCCCGGTTATCAGGGGCCGGATGGCATGGCCTTCAGCAAGGATGGCAGGCTGTATGTGACGGTTTACAATCGAGGCCGGGTGAACGTGCTGGACTCGGCTGGACGGGTTGTCGAGACCATTTTGACTCGCGGAAAGAAGCCGACCAACGTTGCTTTCGGCCTGCCCGGCGACGCCAGAATTTACGTGACGGAGAATGAACTGGATGCGATGGAGGTTTTCGATGTCGGCGTGGAAGGCCTACCCATCTAAGCCTAGTCAGTTTCACGAAGGTTCTCCACTTCGCACCAAGGAATAGTGCTCAGTGACCAAACAGGAAATTGAGACACCGGCCCTCCTGGTAGATCTCGACCGAATGGAAGCTAACCTGGAACGTATGGCTGCCTTTTTTCGGGGCATGCCAGCGAAACTGCGGCCCCATTTTAAAAACCACAAGTGCCTGGATTTGGCCGCGCGGCAGCTAAAGGCCGGGGCCATCGGCATTACCTGCGCCACCCTGCGCGAAGCCGAATGCTTGGTTGAGCATGGTGTCCGCAGCGTGTTGCTGGCGAATGAGATTGTGGACCCGGCCAAAATCCGTCGCTTTGCCGACCTGGCGCGCCAGGCCGATGTCATCGTGTGCGTCGATGATGAGAAGGTTGCGGGTGACTTGGCTCGCGCGGGTCGGAGCCGGCAAACGCTGCTGAGTGTGCTAGTCGATGTCGATGTTGGCCAGCACCGCTGCGGAGTGCCCCCGGGGGAAGCCGCTGTGCGCCTCGCCCGAGCGGTGGTGAAAATGGGCCTGCGGTTTCGAGGTCTGATGGGTTATGCAGGTCACATCTCGCACCAAATGCCCGGGCCGGAGAAAGAAGTGGCTGTGGCTGCGACGATGCGTCCTCTGGTGGAGACTAAAGCCCGTCTGGAAGGCGAGGGCGTTCCGGTCGAGATCGTGAGTGCTGCCGCTACGGGTACCTACACCTCCTCCGGCTGCTATCCCGGCGTGACCGAGGTGCAGGCGGGTTCGTACCTGTTAATGGATACCAACTATCGTCAATGCTGCACTGATTTTGAGTTGACACTCACGGTGTTGGCCACCGTAATCAGTAAAACTAACGGGGACCATGTTGTGATCGACGCCGGGTTGAAAACGCTGAGTTGCGAGCGGGGCATCCCGACCGTCAAGAATCTGAAAGGACTTAACATCCACAAGTTGAACGCGGAGCACGGCATCATTGACCTGCAAGAAGGTTCGGCTCCCGTGCAAATCGGCGATAGGATCGAGATCTGGGTCCGGTATTCCGACGCCACGGTAAATCTTCATGAGCGCATGTACGGGGTTCGCAATGGGCACGTCGAAGAAGTCTTTCAGCTCTCCACGCGCGAGTGCCGGTGATCGAGGTTGTGTTTGGAGAATGTGCTTTAGGGTAGAGCCGCCCTTGAGGGCGTCATGCCGGGCTCAACGCCGGCGCTACCGCGCATCATCGGAGGCAATGAGAGAAGGCGTACCCCATGGATAAACCCTGGACTAATTATTGCTTAATGAGTATAGTGCATTTCATGGCTTTTCCCGAAACGGCTTTTGGAGACGGGCCGGTGGTTGAGACGATGATGACGATTGCGGAAGACCCTTTCTTTGGTGCCATCGAGATTGGGTGCATCAAGGATCCTGCGGTCCGGGCACGGGCGAAAAGAGTAATCCAGACGGCCCACATTCAGGTGTGTCACGTAGCGGGGGCGATCTTATTGCAACAGAAGCTGAACCTCAACAGCCTGTGTGAGACGGAGCGGATGAAAGCGGTGGAGCAGCTTTACCGTAACGTGGATGAAGCCGCTGAGGTGGGCGCCAAGCGAGTGGGGTTTGTTTCCGGGGCCGACCCTGGCGACGCGGATCGCTCGCGCGCCCTGGAAGCGTTCGCGAAATCCGTCAAGCAGGCGGCGGCGTATGCCCGGGACAAGGGGATCACTCTGGTCCTGGAAACCTTTGACCGGGCAATCGACCGAAAACGCCTGATTGGCCCCTGTTCGCTGGCGGCGGACTTTTGCGCGATGATCCGCGAGGATTATCCCGATTTTGGCTTATTGTACGACCAGGGCCACATGCCGCTTCTGAGCGAGACGCCGGACACTGCCCTGGACGTCTTGAAGGATTACCTCGTGCACGTTCATTTGGGCAATGCGGTGCTGGGACCGCAAACCCCCGGCTATGGGGATTCGCACCCCCGCTTCGGTTGGCCAGGCGGGGCAAATGACACTCCGCAGGTCATTGATTTCATCCGCGCATTATTCAAGGTGGGTTACCTGAGCGAGAATCGCCCCACGCGGCCATGGGTCGGATTTGAAATCAAGCCCCAATCTGCCGAGGAGCCTTCCTCACTGGTAATTGCCAACGCTAAGCGCGTATGGCAGGAAGCATGGGCGCGCACCTGAGCCGCATTGCGAAGGCGGAAGGTATGGTAGTGAGTCCACAAGATTGTCTTCGGAGACGAATACACAGAACTCTTACAGTTCATCGGAGGCTTATATGGAAAGCGTCTTGAAAGGCGCCATTATCGGGTGTGGCTGGTTCGCAGAAAACCACCGGCAAGCCTGGCTGCGAATACCGGGCGTGGAAATTGTTGCCGCGGCCGACGTGCAGTTCGACCGGGCGCAGAGATTCGCCAAGCGGGCCTATAAGTCAGGCCAGGAACTGCTCGATCGTGAACAACTCGACTTCGTGGATATCGCCACGCACGCGGCATCACATCTTCCTTTGGTGCAGCTTGCTGTCGAAAAAAGGATTCCCACCATTTGCCAGAAGCCGATTGCGCCGGATTGGGGAAGCGCAGTGAAGCTCGTTGAGGCTGCTGAATCGGCCGGAGTGCGGCTGATGATTCATGAGAACTGGCGCTGGCAGCCCTGGTACCGTGTGGTACATGAAATGATTGCCCGGCGAGATATCGGCCCTCCCATTGGCTACGGGTTTCGGCTCCGAAGGCGTGACGGAGTTGGAGACGAGCCTTTTGCAACTCAGGCCTATCTCAGGCAAGAGCCCCGGCTGATAATTCAGGTGACTCTCGTCCACTATATAGATACCGCCCGATTCCTGTTTGGCGAGATTGATTCGGTGTATGCGCAAACAAGTCGCAGGAACCCTCACGTCGTTGCCGAGGACCAAGCTATACTCGTATTAACCCATGAAAATGGAACCCATGGCTGGATCGATGGCCATCGATACCTGGATCCTGATCCCGATGGCCCGGCGATGGGTGATGCATTTTTCGAAGGAGAACTCGGCACCCTCGCGGTTCTTGCCACCGGGGATGTCTTTCTAAACAATGTCACGGTGTGGAAAAATGATGTCAAGGTTGGCTGCCTCGGGGACAGCGTACGGGCAACGCAAGTCCACTTCATTTCTTGCCTGAGAAATGACGCGCCGTTTGAATCCGACGGGCGTTCCTACTTACGTACGTTTGCCGCGGTCCAGGCTGCCTACCGGAGCGCAGCGGAGCGGCGTTGCGTCTCCCCTTCTGAGATTTTCGAGCCGGCGCGTCAAACCAGTGCAGAGGTTGCATGAGCCCTCAGCTCATTACTTCGTTGGAAAAACGAGATGTCATGACAAAGACCATCCCGACGTTGGGTTTTTTGTTGGTGGTGATCGCGGCCCGGACCTTCGCTGAGCCCTTAGGAGAACCTATTAAGCCGCACCCTGACAAACCGCATTATTACCTGTTTAATGGTCACCCGACGATCCTGATCACCTCGGCCGAGATATCGCCCTGCGCATCAAACGCATTCACTGAATGAGGCGGAATTAAATGGTGGAGGATTAAGGAAGCGAGAGGTCAATACGTATGGCGCTGAAGTATTGCCCCAATCTCAGCATGTTATACACGGAGCACCCCTTTCTGGACCGCTTCGCTAAGGCCGCAGCCGCCAGCTTCGCGGCCGTGGAGTTCCTTTTCCCGTATGATTTCGACTTAGCAGAGATAAGGGCGCGCCTCGGGGATCTAGGCCTTGTCCAAGTTCTATTCAACTTGCATCCGGGCGACAGGGTTTCTGGCGAATGGGGTACTCTCAGCAATCCACAGAGGCGTGCCTCTTTTCGGCGGAGCTTCGCCAAGGCGCTTGAAATTGCGAGCTATCTCAACTGTTCCAGACTTCACGTGATGTTCGGCAAAAAGGTTGCCGGCATCGAGTGGAATGCCCAGGTAGAATGTGCCGCCGAAAACCTTCTTTGGGCCGCTCCGGCCGCCGCCGCCGCGGGCGTGACTCTTTTGATCGAGCCGCTGAATGAAATGGATTTTCCAAACTATGGCCTGCATCGGACGGCTGAGGCCTTGAGCATCATCAAGCAGGTCAATCACCCGCAGGTAAAATTGCAGTACGACATTTACCACGCCCAGATAAGCGAGGGGAATCTAATCAACACCATAACGAGTTGCCTGCCTGACATCGGACATATCCAAATTGCCGATGTTCCCGGCCGGCATCAACCTGGAACGGGTGAAATCAATTATCCAGTGGTCCTGAAGGTGCTAGAAAAACTCAATTACACGGGGTACGTGGGCCTCGAGTACCAGCCTTCGAATGACACCGAGTCTTCCTTGGCATGGCTCGACAGGGAGGAACGAGGCCAAACTCGCGTGTCCATGGTCAGACTTGGTTAAGGAGGTCAAATGAAACAGCCTTATTTCTCGCGTGTGATCAGTCAAACGCCGACTGAATTTTGGATCAACAATCCCACCCGGGAGCAAGCTGCGCTCGCCATCACGCATGGTGCTAGCGGCTGCACCAACAACCCGTCGTACACTCAGAAGATGGTGGACCATGCGACGGAGGGTTCCTATGCGGGAAGCATTCTCAATGAGGTCACTCGTGAATCCGCAAACAATGATGAGGCAGCGGCAATTTTTCAGCGTCGCCTGGTTACCCCCATCGCCGAGCAATTCATGCCTATGTACACACGATCGAGCGGCGGGAAAGGCTACGTCAGTATTCAAGGCGACCCGATCCACGAGGATGATCCCGAAGTGATCATTCGGGAAGCGCTGGAGAATCGCAAGGTTTCGCCCAACATCTGCTGTAAGATTCCCACGACGAAGAGCGGGCTGGCTGCCATGGAGTATTTAGTGGGACAGGATGTTCCCATGAATGCAACCGAAATCTTTGCCATCAACCAGGCCATTCTACTTTGCGAAACCTACATGAAAGCCTCCCAGCGTACCGGTAAGCGACCCATGCTTTATATTTCTCACATTACCGGAATTTATGATGATTATTTGAAAGCTATTGTTGAACAGGCGCAGATCGATATTTCTCCCGATGTGCTTTGGCAGGCGGGGCTGGCTGTGTTCCGCAAGCTTTATGCATTGAAGGAGGCACGCGGTTATCCGGGTACGTTTATTGCGGGAGGGTCGCGAGGGCTCCACCATTTCACGGAAGTCGTCGGTGGAAAAGTGTGTTGTACGATCAACTGGGAAGGGACAGTGGATAAGTTGTTGCAGGAGGACCCTCCCGTCGTCTATCGCCAGTTCAATCCGGTTCCACAAAAGGTCATCGACGAACTGATGGAGAAACTGCGGGATTTCCGCCGAGGTTACTTGGAGGACGGCTTGGACGTCGATGAATTTGAGGAGTTTGGTCCCGTGCGTCTGTTCCGCAGCAGCTTCATCAAAAGTTGGAAACGCGTACTTGAACTGATCCAGGAGCGCCGCATCTCGTCCACAGCGTAACCGCCCGACGACATGGACTGTGGAATGTTGCTCCGGCCACTGGCTCTTTAATTCCCTCAGAAAGCCTGCCGCACCCGGCGCGCGCCAAAACGTTTACCACCCCACGTATACTCTGGACATAACTTTGCGCATCAAGCACATCTGAGAACACCGCCACCGTAATTCTGCAATCACCAAGAGACGGCATCCTGTGTCGTCAGACGGTTCATTCTCGTTCCCCTTTCCAAGCTGGAATCATCGAGGGTCACCTACGAAATGGGATGAGGTCAGCAGGTGCTATCGTGGAGTGGGAATCGTAGTTTTATTACAAAGAATCGTGGAAAAGTCATAGACACTCTCTCCCCTACGATCTAGAGTTAACAGGCTAAAACGCTGGTGATTATGGTCGCCTAGTTTTCGCTAAGTTGGCCACACGAAATAATGCGCATAATCCATGTCTGGGGGCATGGGTAGCCACGGTCAGGGCTTTTCTGACGGTGGGTTCGCGAGTCGTGCACAAGCCCACGGTCAACCCGCGCTGCGAGTTGACCGTGGTTACCCCGGCGTGCCGCGCAATTAAGCGTGTTATTTTGTGTGGCCAACTTAGGTTTAGCGTCGGGCGTGATATTTAGACCATGGCTTTGTGCGGATCTCCGGGCCAAATGCTCTCGGATTTGAATTCCGTGGATAAGAAGGGGTTTCACCTGTCCTTCCAAGCTGGGGACAGCCTCGGTTACCTTGGACCCCAGATCGAAAGTTACAACGCATCGCAAATCGCCGCGCTGGGGTCGTATGTTCCCACCCGTTTTACGGGATCATTACCTCCGAGTCGAGATCTCTTTCGACTCTCACCGTGCCCGAGTGGGCAAATCCAAATGCCCTATCCGCAGTTCACGTCCTTCAGCGGTACCGACCCTATGATTGCCAACGCAATTTATAACGGGCTCCAGGTAAAGGTTGAGAAGGGCTTCTCGCACGGGCGTCTCCCGGCGGAGGTCAAGTTTGCCGAGGCGACACAGCCGGCCTTATTTATACCAGAGCGATAAAGGAGGGAAGGGAGCGCTATGCGAATAGGCGATAAGTCATTGGGGATGAATCAGGATATTTGCCGACGAGACTTTTTGGATTCAGTCCTGCTTGCGTCAGGGGGCCTGCTATTAGAAGGGCTGAATCCTGCCCAGATTCTTGCGCAAAAAACCACCGAAGACGAAAGGGCAGAGTGGAACGGCCCCAGCGGTGTAGGCGATTATCGCGGCTCGAATGGGAATACATGGGAGGTTATGCAGGCTGGCCATGCAATACGCGATGGCATTTACGATACGTTGCCGGCTGACACTATCAACACGGACGAGATCTACGACCTAGTTGTCGTAGGCGGAGGCATTAGTGGCTTAGCGGCGGCTCTCAAGTTCCAGAAAGAGGCCGGTCATGGGCGGACCTGCCTGATTTTGGAGAACCATCCGATGTTTGGTGGCGAGGCAAAGCGGAATGAGTTTGACGTGGACGGCCATCGGCTGTACGCGCCGCAGGGTTCGAATTTAAACGTGCCTCCCAGTCCCGGCACATTTTTGGACAAATTCTTCAGTAGCATAGGTCTTGACTATACGAAGGCTGCCTACGTGCCTTGGGGTGGTTCTTATCCGAAAATGCCATTGAGCCAAACCAGCTACAGCTGGATCTATATGATGCCGTCGAATTTTGGCTTCTATTTCGGCGCAAAATTCGGGCAGCGTCCAGGGATGTGGCTGGTTGACCCTTGGGGGAAAAAGCTAGAAGGGGCGCCGCTACCGGCCAAAATTCGCGCTGAAATGCTGAAGTGGTGGAACGAGACTGGTTCTGTGGACAAGAGCCCCGACGAGTACTACAGCGATGACGATCCCAAATTGCGCTACTACGATACGATAACGCAGGAGGACCGAATAATTAAGGAGCAAGGTATAAGCCGTGAGACGGTCCGGATGTTTGTTTCCCCACTCGCTGCAACGGGCTACGGTCTGGGGTGCGACGCCCTATCCGGACGTCTGTATGATGACTGGTATCACTTGACGAGAGATGATAATCGTTATTCCTTCCCGGGTGGTAATGGAGTGATAGCGCGCCACGAACTGAAGGCGCTGCTCCCCAATGCCTTGCCAGGGCCGGTCACTTTAGAGAATATTGTTCGGAGCCCAGTAGACTTTAGCCTATTGGATTTGCCCCGAAATGCAGTGCGCATACGGCTGCGGAGCACCGTCGTCCGTGTGGAACACGAGCGCGAGCCTGAAAAATCCGATTTCGTCCATGTGACATACTTGCGCGAGGGTAAAACGTATCGTCTGAAGGCGCGCTCCGTCGTCATGGCCTGCCAAGGGGTATTCGCACGGCACGTTATACGTGATCTGCCGCAGACCCACCGTGAAGCTTACAGCAAATTCTACTATGCAGCCCATCTTTCGCTGAACGTTGCCGTACGCAACTGGCGATTTCTACATAAGTTGGGTATTTCCGGAGGGCTTTGGTTCGACGGTTTGGGATTATGGACGGAAGTTCGTAACCCTATGACTTGCGGTTATGACGAAAAGACTTTTGGGCCTGACTCTCCAACCGTGCTCACCCTTTATGTCCCTTTCATGTACCCCGGGATGTCGACCGACGAGCAGGGCAATAAGGGCAGATATGAGCTGCTTTCAATTCCCTTCCGCGACTTTGAGCGAAAGGTTCGCGAGCAGTTTGTGGACATGTTTTCCCGCTCGGGGCTCGATCCTCAGCGAGACATCGCGGGGATTATATCGAATCGTTGGGGTCACGCCTTCATTACTCCCGCACCCGGGTTTTTCTATGGCAGAGATGGTAAGTTAGGGCCAAGAGAGGTTTTGCGAAACCAACCCTTCGGGAGGATTGCCTTCGGTCACAGCGATATCGGAGGCGAACCCGCGGCAGACTGGGCAATCATGGAAGGGGCCCGCGCTGCGGGGCAAGCTATCAAAGTTCTGGGGTAATCGCTCGGATCGCAAGTCTGCCTTGGGCTGATGAGTTGCAGTCTCTTTAGTCCCCTTTGAAATGTGGAGACTTGTTTCGTGCTCTGGCAGCGCAGCCGCTCGGGTTCTGCGCTCGCCAACAAACAGTCCGGTTTATGGATAAGGTTACGCTTCCACTTATCGTCTACCTCATGGTGCCTGCAGTTGGTCTATGTGGAGCTGTAAAGGCCAAGCCAAACTCGTCCTCTGCTGTCGGGACCGGCTTTGTGACGCGGTCGGGTCCAACGCTGTACCTGAATAACCACGTGTTCAGGTTTGCGGGAGCCAATATTGACTGGCTCGGACTTGTCAGCGATACATGGAAGGATACCTACTACCCCAGCGCCTACGAGGTTGACGATGCCTTCGCGACTATACAGGAGATGGGCGGTACGGTCGTCCGCTCCCAAACTCTCGGCATAGGCGTCAACTGCGACAAGTGCATTGAGCCTTCACTCGGGCGGTTCAACCAAGAAGCCTTACGCCACATCGATTACGCGATCAAGTCGGCTGGCGAACACGGTATAAAGCTCGTGATTCCCCTCAGCGAAACAGCACTCGTCTGCACCGGTGAGGAGCCTGTCTTCCCACTCTTCTACTCGGGCAACATGTGTAATTTCGTCCGCTGGCGCGACAGCACCAATATCCGGGATTTCATTGCCAACCCGACGATCATAAAAGACTTCGAGCGGTACATCGACGTCGTGTTGAACCACGTCAACACTTACACGGGTGTCGCCTATAAGGATGACCCCACCATCCTCGGGTGGGAAAACTGCAACGGATGCGGCACGTTCATCACCCGGGGAGGAAGCCAGTCAGACATGAAGAGCCTTGCCTCGTGGGTGCAGGAAATCGGACAGCACATCAAACAGGTCGATGAGCAGCATCTTTATGAGGATGGAAGCTCTTTGTTCACGAACGATCCTGAAGTTGCCAGGGCAGCCAGCGTAGATATCATCTCCGAAGAGATCTACCCGTTCTGGGACCGCGTTATGGGCATAAGTCAGGGCACCTCACCTCACACGACCACCCCGAGTGACGTTGCGAACCTCGCCGCAAAGGTGGTGGCCGACGGAAAGGTGTTCATCGTTCGTGAGTTCGGCTGGGACGTGAACAATTGGAAGACTCCAGAGGAACTTCAGAAATTGCTCGACGAGTTCCTAAAGGATTCAAACATCTCAGGTGAAATATTCTGGTGCCTCAGGGGTCACTCCACCGATCACGGCTATATGCCCGTTCCCAATCCCGCCCCCGCGAGCTACACCAAACCTGTACCGGACATCGACAGCGGCGACTGGTGGGCCTTCTACTACCCTGGGAAGGCCACAAGGTGGAATACCCTTAATGACATGCGGGTGCGGGGCCAGATGCTGAGGACTCACATGTATGCGATGAACAGTGCCTCACCGGCACCACGTCACGTGATCCCGCGGGCACCGGCCATCACTCATCTTGACGAGGGGAGCATTGAGTGGCGTGGCTCGGCGGGAGCAGACACTTACAGTATCCAGAGGGGACCCAAAAAAGACGGCCCGTGGACCACGCTGTGCGACCGCTGCGCCACTGATGTCGAGGGCAGTTGGAATGATCCGAGCCCTGAGACCACAAGCAGGTGGTATCGTGTAATTCCTTACAGTCTCGATGGTGTACCCGGCACGCCTTCCCAAGCTCAGCGGCACCTTGAATCTTATGTTAGAGACAGATGATCGCAGCGGAGCGGCGAATCGGCGTACGTAGCTTGGTGCGGCAATGGCAGGCCAGGATGGTCTCGGTCGAGTTCTGTTCCTTGGCTCCAGAAGCCTCAAATTTCGTTCTACGTGGCCCAAGTTGTTAGCCGTGTCACAGGGAGCGGCGCCGCACCCCCAGGCAGGCCAGTATGTACTAGAAAACAAAATGGATTAGCCATGGATGACGGGAATCTTGATAGACTCTATGTATATTGATATTAAATCAGTTAAATAATTCTGGGCCGTAAAGCAAGGAAAAAGGATAATAGAAAAAGGTCTGGAGTGGGACCCCATACAGGAGAGGAGCATGCGATATCAGAAGGCAAACGGAGCGCGCGGTAGTCAGTGGATGCTGGTTGCCGGGTGCGTGATAGGTGTTCTGCTGGGGGCGGCGATTGGAAACGGGCAATCGCCGGGAATGGTGACGCAACTATCTGTCAGCGCCAATAAGAGGTATCTTGTGGACCAGAACGGCGTTCCCTTTCTTATGCAAGGCGACAGCGCCCAGTCGTTGATTGTCGCGGCGACCGACGCGGAAGTCATACAGTACCTGGAAAACCGGCACCGCAAGGGATTCAATGCCATAGTTCTGAACCTGATCGACGAACACGGCTATTGTGAGCGATCCGATAGCCGATGTACGCAGTGGGCAACCGGATTTCGGCAGCATCCGCCGCTGAACCTCGCCGGTGAAGCGCCCTTCACTACGCCCGGCGATTTTTCGACCCCCAATGAGAAATACTTTGCCCACGCGGACTGGGTTATCAGGAAGGCTGCAGAATACGGCATGCAGGCGCTTCTTTATCCTACCTACCTGGGATGCAAGGGCTGTAGCGAGGGATGGTATGACGAGATCCTGGCGCTCGAACCTGCAAAGTGCCTTGCGTTCGGTCGGTATTTGGGAAAACGGTACAAGGACTTTGATAACATTATTTGGGTTATGGGGGCAGACCGAGATCCGGGACCGGCCCAGGAAAATTTCGACTTGATTGCGCTGGGTATCAAGGAATTTGACCATCGCCACCTCTTTTCAGCACATGGCCACCCC
>JASHTO010000702.1 GCA_030040515.1 Terriglobia bacterium | reverse complement strand
CGAAGATTGCCGACATCACGTGGGGCCAAGGCGTCTTCTGGAAGAATGTGCCGGATGGAATGTACGACGTCCACGGCACGGACTTGAAGACCGGAGTAGACTGCCGAAAACTGCCGTATAAGGACGGGAGCTTCGATTGCATCGTCTTCGACCCGCCTTACATGGAGGGTTTTTTCCGACGAGAGAAGAGTCACCTTGGCGGATCGGGGACGCATTCGGCATTTCGCAAGGCATACTCAAACGGCGCGGAGACGCCGGAGGGAGGACCGAAGTGGCACGCTGCCGTGGTTAGTCTATATGTCGAGGGCGGCAGGGAAGCTGCGAGGGTCTTGCGGAAAGACGGCATCTTCATCGTAAAGTGCCAAGACGAAGTCAGCGCCAACCGCCAGTGGCTTACACACGTTGAAATCATCAATAAGTACGCGAAGATGGGGTTTTACGCTCGTGACCTCTTCGTGGTGGTTCGCCCAAACCAACCAGGGGTGAGTAGGCTGATAAAGCAGGTTCACGCCAGGAAAAATCACTCATACTTCCTTGTCTTTCAGAAGGCCGGAGCCGTAAGGAAAACGCCCTCCACTCCATAATACGATCAGCCAAACGATCGCCTGGGCCACGCCGCACTCTTCTTCGGCTCCGGTCTGAGGCTATTGTGTTTGACGAGCGCATCCGTCGAAGAACCGCTGAAGCAGCTCGCGATGCTCCTCAGGGGGTATTTCGCAGGCCGGAAACCGCGGCGAAAACCTCGATTTGGGCGGGAGCAACCCGGGTGTTTGTGCAGTTTTGCCGCCAAAAAGTACTCACCCGGTCGCTCCAACCCAACATTAATCTCATCGGTGCCTTTCCGATGCACGCGTTGGAGACTCCGGCTGCGTCGGCGAGACCGCCGGGGAGGGCGAAGGTGCCTTGAGCGCGGCGGCGGCCTGCAGCGCCTCAATGTAGTTGCTGCAAAGCGTTGCGTCGGTCAGACCCAGTGTGTGAAGCAACGCTGAGGCTTGATGGCAGATCTCGATGGAGCACTCGGCGACGAAGGTACGCACCAGTTTAGTGCGCTTCTGGGAGTTGCGTCCACTGTTCACGAGTGCGGTGCCCGCGAGGATTAGCTGAATCTCCACCCACAATTTGGTTGCGAGGTCCGCCAACGCTGCGGCCTGTGTTTGCCATGATGGAATGGAATCGGGTTTCAGGCCCTCGCGGATGATGTATTCGCGAACGAGGTGCGTGCTTTCCGAGGCCAGTTGCAATGCTCGCCAGGCAGGACCCCAGAGCGCCTCCATCGATCCACGATACGGTCCCACGGCTTCGTGTAGGCGCTCCAGCGGCGGCAGAATCTCGCGCACTCCCGATTCGTCCAGCAAACCCCTGGCGATGGCGAGCCGCAGAATTTCCGACGCTCCCTCCCCGATGGTTAGCAAACGCGCATCGCGGTAGTTTCGCTCGACCTTGTAGTCGCCCATGTAACCGTAGCCGCCGAGGATTTGCACCGTCTCGTCGGTAATGCGCAGGGCAGTTTCGGTGGCGAAGACCTTCGCCATGGCAGCCTGCACTTTGACAGGCTTGCGCTGGTCGGCGCGCTGCGCGGCGCTGCGCACGGCCTGCCACGCCACCGACAGGCTTTCCTCCATGCGCGCGAGCTTGGCGCGGGTGAGGGGTTGGTCGAAGAGCGTGCCGCCTGCGACTTTGCGCTCTTTGGCATAACTCTCCGCTCGCTGCAGAGAATCACGAGCCAGTCCGAGAGCGAGCGCGCCAATCCCCACTCGTCCCCGCAGCAGAACGCGCCGCGCAACCTGCTCGGCGCTTCCCAGGGGCATCAGGATGGCGTCATCTGCGACCGCAACGTCTTCGAACTTCAAAGCCGCCGTGTCCGAACGATTCATTCCCATCTTGTCGTGCAGGGAGGTGTGATGAATGCGGCCTTCGCTTCCCTGTTTCTCTACGATGCAGGCGGTCAATCCGGCGTGTCGGCCGGCCTCGTCGATGGCGCGCGCCAGAACCACGAAGATGTCCGCGTGGCAGCCATTGGTAATGAAAGTTTTCTCTCCGCTGAGATTCCAGCCCTTCCCGATTCTCACCAGCCGGGTTCGCATATCGTTGAAGATGTTGCTTCCTGCCTGTGGCTCCGTGAGGCACCACGCTGCAATCTTCCGGCCGGAGGTCAATTCCGGAAGGTATTTGCGCTTCTGATCGTTGCTGGCGCCTAAGAAAATATGCGTGGTCGCCAAAGATTCATGAGCAGCGAGCGTAAGCGCCAATGAACCGTCGCAGGCGGCGATGCCTTCAAGAACCGGGAGTAAACTCTCAAGTGTTCCGCCTTGCCCGCCATACTCGGTGGGAATCGCCGTGCCGAGGAAACCGTTCTGGCCGGCCAAGGAAATGAAGCGGGCGGGGAAGTTCTCGCGACCCAACGTGCGAAGATAGGGCACAAGCTCGCGCTCGGAAAACTCGCTGAGCGACTTCGAGAGCAGCAGGAAGTCTTCATCGCCGAGCAGTTCCGTCATCATCGTTTCTGCCATCGTTTCGCCCTCACTCTTTGCTTAGAGCCAAATTTCGGCATTATGGTTCGATGAGACTTTTTCCGCCCTTTCGGCTGCGCTACACTCATTCGGTCGGCGCAAATGTCTCACTAACGCGGCGAAGCGTGCGTTCAAGGAATCAGGAAAGGCGCCACGTCAAATCAGAATGGACCAGAGGTTGTCATCCGATGAGCTCATTTTAAGCATGTTGAGCTTCTACTGCAAGGAGCGTCGGAGGGCAGTGATGGTGCAATTTGAAATTCGTAGGGGCAGGGCTTGTCCCTGCCCTTTCAGTCCTGCAGTATCAGGCAGGGCACCCGCAAGATTTTCACGATCAGCCACATCAGCATCAGTCTCGCCTTTCAGTCCTGCAGTATCAGACAGGGCACCCGCAAGGGGTGCCCCTACGCCGAAACTTCAAACTATGGCACTGCCGGACAGAGTGCACGTAAAACTTCCGGGAGAGCGAAATTTATGGACAGTTTCGCCTGGAAACCTACTGAAAAATATCTGGAGCGATCGAGGGTACGGGAGTTCATGAACCTGCACGGCATCGACTCCTGGCAAGAGCTTGTCAGCCGGTCGGCGCGGGAAATCGAATGGTTCTGGAATTCTGCCCTGGAGCATTTAGGCGTGGAGTGGTTCAGGAAATACAACCGCTTGTACGATGACTCGCGCGGCATGCCATGGACCACCTGGTTTCTCGGAGGGAAGCTTAATATCGTTCACAACTGCATCGACCGGCACGTGCGAAACGGGCGCGGAGCGGCCACAGCGCTTCGCTTTGAGGCGGACGATGGCTGGCGACGGACGGTCAGTTATCAGGAGCTCCATGAGGAAGTCGACCGGCTTGGCCGTGCCCTGCAGCACCTGGGAATCGGACTAGGGCAGCGCCTGGCGATGTGCATGCCGATCTCTCCCCAAGTGGTGACGGTGATGTTTGCGGCGTTCAAGAATGGCGCTGCGTGCATGCAGATGCCGGCGCGGATTCCGCCGGAAGAAGTGGCGTCTCGCCTTCGGCAGGCGCAAGCCCCCATTCTATTTCTCAACGACGGCTATCCCCGCGCCGGAAAGGTTTTCAGCAGCGAAGGCACCTACAAGGCGGTGCTGGAGTCCGTTCCTTACACACGGTGGAGCGCTCGCGCAGGCTGATTCGCATGGTCTATGAGGGGAAATCGCCCGCAAACCTCACCGCGCTCGCCAATCCACAAGCCCTGGAAGAAATTCGTCGCGCAGCCCAGAGCGTCAAATGAATCGTCTTGCCGTAAGGTACAACGACAACCAGGCGAAGTTGGCCGCACAAAATAATGCACATAATCCCTGTCCAGGGGCAGGGGTAGCCGCGGTCAGGGCTTTTCTGACCGTGGGTTGGCGAGTCGTGGGCAAGCCCACGGTCAACCCGCGCTGCAAGTTGACTGTGGCTACCCCGGCGTGCCGCACAATTCAGCGCATCATTTTGTGTGGCCAACTTACTGAATCTTGCAAAATATAGTGACAACCGCTGTTGTAGCGGCGGTCTACGACCGCCAGATTTTCGACGCTCATCGAGCGACGCTACAGAGAATTATTGTCACTATATTTTGCAAGATTCAGCAGAGTTTCAAGCGGTCACGCCACGCAAGCAGGCGCTTCGCCTGTTTCAGGTGAGGTGCGTCCAGCATCTTGCCGTCCAGGGCGAGCGCGCCGCGCCCCGGATTCGATTCGAATGCCGCCACGACGCGTTCGGAATAAGCAATCTCGTCGGCCGTGGGTGTGAAGACCTCATTGATGACCGGAACCTGCGTGGGATGGATTGCCAACATGCCCTGGAAGCCGTCGCGGCGGCCTTTTTGCGCATAAGTGCGGAGGCCCTGGGAATCCTGATAAGCCGGGTAGATCGTTTCAACAGGCGCAACAGAGGCTGCCGCGGCTGCCGCGAGGCACAACGACCTCGCAAGTTCGTAGAGGGGCGTGAACGCGCCGCGCTCGTCGCGTGCCGTTGTGGCGCCCACTGCCGCTGAAAGGTCTTCGGCGCCCCAGGTGAGTCCGGCGAGACGCGGGTTCCCATCGGCATACGATCCTAGCGCAAAGATCGCCTGCGGAGTTTCGGTAACGATGGGGAGGATCTTGATTTCGCCCACTGCTCGTCCTGCCGCATTTTCCAGCTTGCTGAGGCGCTGTCCGAGTTCAACAATGGCCGCGACGGATTGCGCCTTGGGAAGCACGACGCCCGTCGGTCCCTTGGGCAACGCCGCGGAGAGATCGAGCTGTGCGTCCGGCGTATCCAGCGGGTTGATTCGGACCCACAACTGCGATGAGGCCGATAGGGGGGTGCAGTTGAGTGCGGCGAGCTCCGCCCTGGCCTGAGGCTTGTTCTGCGGCAAGACAGCGTCCTCAAGGTCAACGATCACCGCGTCCGTGCCCGATGCGAATGCTTTCGAAATCCTGTCAGGCCGGTCGCCCGGAACAAACAGCCAGGACCGTGGGGTCAAGAAACGCCTCCCTTTCCATCACGCGGACTTCTTCATCAGTGCCGTCCGGCGGCATTGGCAAACGATTTCATCGCGCTGGTTGAACATTTTGTGTTCGAAAACCACAATGCCGGCATTGGGACGTGACTTGCTCTCGCGCTTGTCCACCACCTGCGTTTCTGCCCGCAAGGTATCGCCCACAAAAACCGGGTGCGGCATGGTGACGGCGTCATAGCCGAGATTGGCCACCAGCGTTCCCAAGGTAGTGTCGTTTACCGAGAGGCCCACCATCAGTCCAAATGTAAAAATCCCATTCACAAGGATGCGTCCGAACTCCGTCGCCCGCGCGTATTCCGCATCCAGGTGAAGCGGTTGGGGATTGTGGGTAAGAGCTGTGAAGAGCAGGTTATCTGTCTCCGTCACCGTGCGACGGATGCTGTGTACGATGTGTTTGCCGATTTCGAATCGTTCGTAGGTCAGTCCGGGCATGGGGTTACTCCTTGCGATCAAGCTGAACCAGCACAACGCCTTCGCTCACCTGTTCGCCCTCCTGGGCGGAAACGGCCGTCACCGCGCCGGGAAATGGGGCTTGCAGCGTGTGCTCGATTTTCATCGCTTCCAGAATCACCAGTGGCTGTCCCTTTGCCACCCGGTCACCCGCTTTGACACGCAGCGCGATAATGCGGCCGGGCATGGGTGAACTGATCTTGCCCGTAGATGCCGGGGAGGCGCTTTGGGCCAGCAGAGTGGGATCGGCGAACGAGTAGGCATTGCCGCCTGTAAAAACCACGATGTCAGTTCCGAAGTCGCGCGCGGGCAGGGAAGCGGCCACGCGAGACGTTTGCTCAACCTGGTAACATCGATCTCCGTTTTGCAGGCTAACGTGCATGTGGGGGGGCGCGTTCAACCGAAAGCCCTCGAGTGCGCGCCATGGCTCCTGGGCATTCCACTCCCGGGCCAGTCGCACGCCGGCGGCCGTTTCCACTGTCTGCTCCGAGGGTTCGGCGGATGGAATCAGCCGGTCCCGCCGACTGTCGATGAAAGACGTGTCAATGTTCCCGGCGACGAAATCCGCATCGACGAGGATGCGGGCCAGGAATCCGGCGTTGGTCTTTACCGGCCACACCTCCACTTGCGAGCACGCGCCTGCCAGGTTAGCGGCCGCAGCAGTTCGTGTGGGGCCGGAGGCGATGAGCTTCGCAATCATAGGATCATAGAAGCTGTTCACCTCGCCGCCCTCTTCCACTCCCGCATCGACGCGAACTTCGTGTGGAACGCGGAAGTGCGTCAGCGGTCCAGTGGAGGGCAGGAAACCCGTGGCCGGATTCTCCGCGTAGAGCCGCGCTTCCATGGCCCAACCGCTCAATTTGATTTCGTCCTGGCGCAGCGGCAAGGGTTCACCGGACGCGACTCGCAATTGCCACTCCACCAGGTCTACCCCCGTGATGGCTTCCGTCACGGGGTGTTCCACCTGAAGCCGCGTGTTCATTTCCATAAACCAGATGTGGTCAGCATCCAAGCCCTGGCTGGCGTCCGCAATGAACTCGACGGTGCCGGCGCTTTCGTAGTGCACGGCGCGCGCTGCCGCCAGGGCTGCGTCGCAGATGCGCCGGCGCGTGGCCGCATCCATGCCCGGCGCCGGCGCTTCCTCAATGACTTTCTGATAGCGCCGCTGGATGGAACAGTCGCGCTCGAACAGGTGCACGAAATTGCCCTGGCGGTCTCCGAACACCTGCACCTCAATGTGGCGAGGGCGTTCGATGTATTTTTCCAGAAAGACGCGGTCATCGCCGAAGGCGCCTGCGGCCTCGCGCTTCGCGGAGGCGAGCGCTGAGCTGAACTCTTCCTGCGCCACGACTTTGCGCATGCCCTTGCCGCCACCGCCCGCCACGGCCTTAATCAGGATGGGCCAGCCGAGGGCCGCAGCTTCGCGAGCCAGATTTGATTCCGTTTGGTCCTCGCCCAAGTACCCTGGCGTGGTGGGAACGCCTGCGGCGTGCATCAGCCGCTTCGCTGTGTCCTTCTGCCCCATGGCGCGAATAGCGTCCGGCGGCGGACCAACCCAAATCAGGCCGGCGGCAATCACCGCTTCGGCAAAGT
>JASHTO010000701.1 GCA_030040515.1 Terriglobia bacterium | reverse complement strand
GCTCGCCAACTACTATAACCGAAAGCCCCGCTCCCCACCGGGGGCTCGCTCAGCACCTCTGCGCGTTCGCCGTTCAAAACGTGCCGGGCCGCCCGATATTCCGCTGCAACCATGGAGGTGACGGTAATCATGTCGCCATTCAGCGTTCCCGTGACCTTTACCTTTTCGCCCGGAAATTTCGCTGGCGTTTTCTGGTCGCTGAGCTGGTAGACCTTTCCGTTGGGATCAATCAGGATGTACTTGGATCCCTCTTTGACGCATTCCACAGTGCAATCCTTAGCGGTTTCGCCGGGCATGTGCTTTGCGCCGCACATGGAGTCGCCAATGCTGCCCACAAAGGTGGCCGGTGGGGGAACCGCGAAACTGAGGCCCGCGGCCAGGATCAAGCCCAGGACTGCCCCTATGATTCGTTTCATGCAACCCTCCGCAAGAGGTTCGGTTGAACAGCCCCACTTGAATACTAATTCCTCACGCGCCCTCACAACAGTCCGCAGCCAAACTGCACCTCAGGTTAGATGTTATGCGAAGGCTTCGGGTTTCCCGTTCGGCTGGAAGTCTTGAACCCCACGGCACGCGCCGCCCCGCCCGCCGAAGGGGTTGAACCCAGAGAGAAACGACCACCCGCCGGTCGCGAGTGGCCGTTGTCGGTGAAGAATGGAGCATGCAACACTAGCTCGTTTTCGGTGTTACGCTCTTCACGGCGATGCTGTCACCATTGACGGTGCCATGAACCGTGACTTCCTTCCCGCCCATTCCCTTGAATTTGTCCTGCGAATCGAGTTGATAGACATGTCCGCCCGAAACCAGAACGTAAGTGGCTCCGCCCTCAACGCAGTGCTCAACACAGTGCGCAGACTGATCGGATGCCTCGGCGTGCTTTGCCCCACAGTGCGAATCGCTAACTGTACCGGTGATGGATTTGCCCGCCGCCAAGGAGAGGCTTCCCATCACACAGAATGCAAAAATCAACAGCGCCAGCTTTTTCATGTAATTTCCCCCTCGTCAGAATTGTTCCTCGGTTGAAACTTGGTTCCAAAATCGCCGCGGATATTCCCTTTGCTTCCGCAGCCCTCAAACTGCATACACAATTACCGAAACCACAGCTCGAGCAACCTAACAGCCCTTGCATTTCGAACAGGGACGTATTCTAAGTCAAACCCATTTGCCTTGCAAGCAGATTGTCCAACAGGGTAGTGTCTCAGTTTGAATTCTGTAGCGGCGGTCTATCGACCGTCGCCGGGGCTTGGCACCCTGTGGCCCAGAGCCTTCGGGCGGCGGGCCATGGCAAGCCCCGGACAATGCGACGCTCATAGAGCGCCGCTACAGCCAATTGCGACGGGCTCCATTCCACTGAAATCCTCGCCGTTGTTTCGGCGTCCTGGATGGTATATTCTCTGCAAATGGCAGAGATCATTTTTGAAGTCACACAGGAAGCGGATGGCGGCTTTGTCGCCGAATGCATGTCAGAGGGCATTTTCACGCAGGCGGACACTTGGGACGAGCTGCGCTCGAACGTGAAAGAGGCGGTGGCAGCATATTTCTTTGACCATCCGCACCCGCCGACAGCGATTCGCCTCCATCTTGTCCGGGATGAAGTTCTCGCCAACTCATGAAAATTCCTCGCGACTTGAGCGGCAAGAATCTTGTCGAGGTGCTCTGCCGCACATGGAGCTATCGCGTGGTGCATCAAAGAGGCAGCCATGTTGTACTGGAAACCGATGAGCCTTCCCGCCAGCGCATCGCTGTTCCCGCCCATCAACACCTTTACATCAGGACTCTGAGCGCGATCCTGACGTGCAGTCGCAAGTCATAAGGGTGTGGAACGCGACGCTATCATCTCCTCACTCTAACGTAAGGCAAAATGGTTCGAGATGGAAGCCAGAACCGTTTCCCTCGTTTAAAACTCAGAAATGGATTCTCAAAGCCTCATAGCTGGAAAGCTTGTATTCCTTGCAGGCACAATTCTTTTCACCGCTTGTCTAAACGCCCTCGCCGCTTGCGAACGCCAGGGACTTCTCGAGGAAACTACCAACTAATATAGGTCTACCCCGAATTCCCCATATGCCACTCTGAAATAACCTTCTCAAAAACTGGACGTATGATTTATAATGCTGGAACTAGTACGGGCAGCAAGAGAACATTTGGAAAGACTTCCAATTTGCCGAAGGTGACCCATGCCGGTTTTAAAACTTTGCTTTGGGGACTCGGTTCTTAAAGAGGTAGGAATAGGTGACGCCCCCGTGACCATCGGGCGGTCGCCGAAGGGCGACCTTTACATTGACAACCCCGCCGTCTCGTTCCAGCATGCGCGCGTCTATTCCCAGACGGGAGTCTATTATGTCGAGGATCTGGGAAGCTTGAACGGCACATTCCTCAATGGAGCTCGAATAACCCAGGCCCCGCTCACCCATGGAGACGTAATCACCGTGGGCAAGCATACGGTGCGCTTCTCGCTGGATCGCCCCGGAGCTAAACCCCTCCCCGCACCCACACCCAAGCCACAGGATGATGCTGAAGAGGTCAAGCTCACCGGCACCATGGTTCTCGATACCAAATTGCGGCGGGAGCTTCAGGACGCGTTCGAAAAGGGCCATACTGCCGCCACCGGGAAGCACGTCGCGCAGGTGGGAAAGCTGACCGTCCTCAAGGGCAAAACGAGCGACAAGGAATATCTTCTGACTTCAGGGACCTACATGATCGGCAAGTCCGACCAATGCTCGGTCCGCCTGAAGGGCTGGTTCGCGCCCAAGATTGCAGCAACCATCAACAAGCAGAAAGAGCTTTACCACCTGTCCCCAACCGGCAACAAAGTCTCCGTCAATGGTGTTCCACTCACCTCCAAAGTCGAGCTGCATGAGGGCGACCTGGTGGCCGTCGGCAAAGTCCTGTTCCAGTTCAACCTGGTGGCGTGGTAGGCGCCCAGCGCCGCCGGCTGACCGGCCATCTGCCTGGTGACGCTCTTTGTGGCAATGTGCTTCCATGGCCACTTCACCCGCTTCTAACCGCCGCAACGACTCCGGACGATAATCCCGCGAACTTCCGCCGCCGCTTCCTTTCACTTGCAAGGAATCATCGGTTCACCGTGGCCGGCGTCACACTCTTGGCCGCCGAATTGGAAGGAGTGCTTGCGGGGGCGGCCTTCGGTGCGGCGGGGACAGGTTTCTTGGGAGCCTCGGACGGCGCTGAAAGCGGCGCCGCTTGCGGAGCGGGCGCGCTCACCGTAGCCGCGGGTGCCGTGGCGGACACGGGAGCCAGCAGGTGTTCCGGCGAGGCGCTGGCCAGAATCTCCGTCACCTGGTCCGGTGAGGTCAGCAGCGGCGAATGCACGAAGTCCTGCACCGGCTTGTCCTTCAGCGCGTGCTCCATGAAATCCAGCCAGATGGGAAGCGCCACTCTCGCCCCTTCTTCCTTGTTTCCCAGCGTGCGATGGTCATCGAACCCCACGTAGACTCCGCAGGTGAGCGAGGGTGAAAATCCCAGGAACCAGGCGTCTGTGAAATCGTTAGTGGTCCCGGTTTTTCCCGCCACGGGATACTTTTGGGCGAAGGCTTTGCCCGATATGGCGGTGCCGGAGTTGAAAACCTCGCGCAGCATGGAAACCATAATACGCGCCGTGGACGCGGGAATGACGTCGGTAACCTCCGCGGGGAAATCATCAATCAGGCGGCCGTCGTAATTGGTCACGCGCGTGACCATGCGCGGGGACATGTGCACGCCATCGTCGGGGAAAGTAGTAAACGCGGAAGTGTGTTCGAGAAGCGTCAGGTCGGAGGCGCCCAAAGCCAGGGGCAAATTCGGCACCAGCCGCGAGGTGATTCCGAATTTGCGGCAAAGCTTGATGACCTTGTCCACTCCGATGCGCGCCAGCGTGCGGACGGCGGGAACGTTGCGCGACTCCGCCAGCGCGTGCAGCACCGTGATGTTTCCCTCGAACTTATCGTCGTAATTGTGCGGCGCCCAGATACCGGAAGAAGTGGAGTAGCTGACGGGCTCATCCAAAACCGTGTCAAAGGGCGAGGTCCCATCCATCACCGCCTGAGAGTAGACGTAAACCTTGAAGGAGGAACCCACCTGGCGTTCCACCTGCACGGCGCGATTAAACTTGCTTTCCGTCCAATCATATCCGCCCACCATCGCCTTGATCTCGCCCGTGGAATTGTCGATGGCCAGGATGGCGCCTTGCACGTCAGGCTCCTGATCCAGCGTGGCCTTGAGGGTGTTCCCTTTCACTTCCGTGATGAGGAACTGATCCACATCCCCGGGGGCGAACACCTGGGAGGGAACCTGCTTGTTGGTCCAGGAAAAATCCGGCGGAGCAATTCGCGCCGTCAAGCTGCCGAAGCGCACGTCAGCATAATCGGGCTTCACGTCCATCACCAGGCCGTGAATCAAGTCGCCCGCCTGGGGAGGTTTGTTCCAGTCGTCGTCCACATAGGTGTCGAGATTGGCGCGCGTGCCGTCGGGGGCCGAAAAGTGGTCCTTGCGGATGTTTTTTTGCGCACCGCGCCAGCCGCGCCGCTTGTCATCGTCGCGCAAGCCCTTTTTCAGGGCCTCTTCCGCCAGGTGCTGCAATCCGATATCGAGCGTAGTATAGACGCGCAAGCCTTTTTCGCTGACTTCTTCCGGTCCGTATTTCCTCTCCAGAAACTCGCGGACTTCCTCCACAAAATAAGGCGCAATGGTGTAATTCCAGCGCTGGATGTTCAGGCCCAGAGGCGCGGCGACGGCATCCCGAAGCTGTTCGGAATCGATCTTATCGTTTTCCCGCATGGCCTGAAGCACTTGGTTGCGCCGCCGCCGCGCCTGCTCCGGATGGGTGATGGGCGAATAGAGCGTCGGCGACCGCGGAATACCCGCCAGCATCGCCGCTTCCGGCAATGTCAACTGGTTCAGGTGCTTGCCGAAGTAGAATTGCGATGCGGCCTCAAATCCGAAATTCCCGTGTCCCAAATCCACCTGGTTGGCGTACATGGTAAAGATCTGGTCCTTGGTGAAGTAACGCTCAATCTGAATGGCCAGCAGGGCTTCCTGGATTTTTCTGTGGAAGCTGCGGTTGGGCGTGAGGAAGAGCATGCGGCTGAGCTGCTGCGTCAGCGTGCTGGCACCCTGCGATTTGCGCCACGCCAGCAGGTCCTTGACGGCCGCCCGAATGATGCCCAGGACGTCCACGCCCCAGTGGCTTTCGAAGTGCTTGTCCTCAATTGAAATTACTGCGTTGCGTAGGACGGGAGGAATCTGGTTGTAGGTCACGATGACGCGGTGCTCAAGGGCAAAGCTGCCAATCGACGTTCCGTCGTCCGCGTATATCTCCGTCATCACGTCCGGGCGATAGTCGGTGAGTTCGCGAACCTTGGGCAGGTCGGAGGAATAAACAAACACCAGTCCACCCAGGGCTCCTGCCCCTGCCGAGAGGAGCAGCAGGATCAGGAAAACGAATTGGCCGAAGAGCTTTCGGCTCCGCCCGCGGCGAGGAGGTCTGGAAGGCGGCGGGGGTGAATCGGGAATGATGGTGTCAAAATCAAATTCCATGGACTGGTCCAGACCTGATTCTAGGCGCGGGTCGCGCAACAGTCAAACGAGGGTCCAAATAAAATCCTTGGCTTCCCTCCGGGTCGAATGACCTTTGATTTTGACGCGCGATAGGTCCCCACGCTTGGGGCGTGCAATTCTTACATGCTGTCTTTTGTTTTCATACACTTATCCGGAGGTTCCTTCATTTTTGATATCTTTATTTTGGCCCTTTTTGCCACATTGGCAGCCGACACGTGTAGGCTTTCCTTAAACTCAAACCATCGGATTGAAAGGACCCTAACCGACCGAATCCAACCCAGCGGCGCGCGATGAGCATCGAACGGCACGCTCCCCCAGCCTGCCCGTGGCCAGGCAGTTTGGGCGTTACCCCGGTTACAGAAACCGCAGTGCGAAACCGGATCAGCCTGCGAAGAATCACCCATAGACACGTCACCACCAGGCATAGTGAGCAATTGGGGTTCCATGACCCATTAAAATAATTACTTCATGGTAACTGTTAAGGTTAAAGAATTTACCGCGAAACAACCGATAGGCTTTCCCAGCCCGCCATGGGATTTACTGCGGGATTTTCCGCACCCCATGGGTGATTCCACGAACCCCACATTCGAAGCGTGGAACGGTAGAGAAAAGCTGAAGAGGGAAAAAGGCGATGAGAAAAGGTCTCCCCCTCTTCTCTCACCTTTCTCAGGCAACGAAAATGAACGAATGTGTTACGGAGCGCCCGAAGCTGTCCCGCTGAGTGTCACGGTCTGGGGCTTGGCGTCCGGGTTTTCGGAAATGCTTAGGGTGCCCGACTTCACTCCTGCCGTTCCGGGTTTGAAAGTCACGGAAATGGTGCAGTGCGCGCCCGGTTCCAGCGTAGTCCCGCAGTCATTGGTCTGGGTAAAGTCGCCGCTCGCGGTGATGCTGAAGATCGGCATGGGGGCATCGCCGGGGTTTGTCAGCGTGACGGTTTGAGCGCTGCTGCCGGCGCTGACCGGTTGCGCGGGGAAAACGAGCGCAGAGGAAGAAAACTTAACCGCCGGAGCCACGGAGACTGTTGTAGGTGCGGGCAGGGGGGCGACCGCCACCATCGGCGAATGAACCGGCCGGCCAGGTCCTACTCCGGCGGGCGAGGCTGGTCTACCGGAGGACGCCGGTGGTTCGGGCGTACTCGCGGGCGGCTGAGGGAACGGCTGTGGGGTGGTGGGAGGTGGCGCAACAACGGGTGGACCCGGCTGGGTCACCGCGGGAATAATCGACGCCAGCGTGGTCGTGCCGCACACGGCGCCCGCGCAGGCGCTCACGGTTGCGTAGCCCGAAGCCACGGCATAGGCCGTACCGGAATTGGTGATATCGTTGGTCATGCTAACGACCGAGGAGTTGGATGAGCTCCAGGTTGCCGAGGCAAGCGTTTGGGTGCTGCCATCACTGAATGTGCCGGTAGCAGTGAAGCGCAGCGCGGTGTTCAGGGCAACCCTGGGCTGGCTTGGGCTAAGCGAGATGGAAACGAGGTTCGGCGGCGTCAGCGTGCCCGGCTCGTAAAGCTCAGCACTGTCTAAGCTGCCGTTCGTCGAGTTAAGGCCCCCCGCGATGAGGACCATGCCGTTGTTCAACAGCGTCGCCGTGTCAGCCCAGCGCGCGGTGTTGAGACTGCCGGCGAGGGTGAAGGTGCCGGTGGCAGGATTATACAACTCCGCGCTCTGCAGGTAGCCATAGGGGTTACTGTTTCCTCCAAAACCTCCCGCGATGAGCACCATGCCGTTGTTGAGTAGCGTCGCGGTGTGATCGTAGCGCGTGGTGTTCAGGCTGCCGGCGGTGTAGGAAAAGGTCCCCGTGGCAGGATTGTAGAGCTCGGCGCTGGCCAGGTAACCTCTGGAGCCAAGGCCTCCCGCTATCAGCACCATGCCGTTGTTGAGCAGCGTCGCGGTGTGTTCGTAGCGCGCGGTGTTCAGACTGCCGGCAGTGTAGGAAAAGGTCCCCGTGGCAGGATTGTAGAGCTCGGCGCTGGCCAAGGAACTGCCGTTATAGCCTCCAGCGATCAGCACCATGCCGTTGTCCAACAGCGTCGCGGTGTGTTCGTAGCGCGCGGTGTTCAGGCTGCCGGTAAGGGTGAACGTGCCAGTGGCGGGATTGTAGAGTTCCGCGCTGGCCAGGTAACCACTGGAGCCATAGCCACCCGCAATCAGCACCATCCCGTTGTTCAGTAGCGTCGCCGTGTGAAAGTAGCGGGCGCTGTTCAAACTGCCGGTAGGGGTGAAGGTGCCGGTGGCGGGATTGTACAGTTCCGCGGTGGATATGTAACCGGCGGAGCCATAGCCTCCAGCGATCAGCACCACGCCGTTGTTCAGCAGCGTCGCTGTGTGAAGCTCGCGGGCGGTGTTCAAGCTGCCGGTGAGGGTGAAGGTATCGGTGGCGGGATTGTAGAGCTCCGCGCTGGCTAATTGTGCGCTGGAGGTGTTAAAGCCGCCCACAAGCAACACCAAGCCGTTGTTCAATAGAGTCGCCGTCTGGCGGTAACGCGCGACATTCAGGCTGCCGGTTAAAATAAATCCTGGGGTGACGGTCAAGGTGGTCGAGCCGGTGATCGCGCCGTAGGCCGACGTAATTGTCGCCGTGCCCAAACCGGCTGTTGTGGCCAAGCCGTTCGAGCCGGGCGTATTGCTGATCGTGGCCACGCCGGTCGCGGATGAGCCCCATGTCGCCCAATTCGTGAGGTCCAGCGTGCTCGCGTCCGTGTAAGTACCCGTGGCTGTGAACCGCTGCGTGCCGCCCAGGGGAATGGAAGGATTCGCAGGCATCACCGCAATGGATACCAGCGCGAGCGTACCGAGGCCGGAGAGATCCACCGACTGCATGATTCCCGCCATCCCATTGCTGTTGTCGGTAACGGTCAGCGTGCCGGTGAGAGAGCCTGTGACGGTGGGTTGGAAGGTTACATTAATGGTGCAGGAGCCGCCGGCTGCAACGCTGCCGCCGCAATCATCGGTCTCACCAAAATTGGCGCTCGCAACGATCCCTGTGATAACCAACGGGCTGGCGTTCATGTTGGTGAGGGTGATCGCCTGCGAGGCGCTGGCGGTTCCTACTTGTTGCGGTCCAAAGGTCACGGGTGACGGAGAGAGCGTGACCAAGCCAAAGTATTTGGTGACGAACGCATCGGCGTAGCCAGTCAGGGAAGTCTGGAAAGAGCCTGTGGTGACCGGGAAGTCGAACGAAAGTGTGGAACCCGCGATGTAGATGCCGCCGGAAGGATCCAGGGCGACGCCAAAGACCATATCGCCATTGGCTCCGCCGAGATAGGTCGAGAAGAGCCGCGTGGCTCCCGCGGGGTTGATTTCAGTCAAAAAGGCGTTGGGGCAGTTAAAGCTAAACCCCGGATAAGTGTTAGTGCCTTGAGAAGTGGCTCGTCCGTATCCAACACTTCCGGGAGTGGTGTCGTAATAGAAGAGGGAGTTAAAGATCGATATTTCCCCGATAGAGCAAGTGCCCCCAGCAAAGCCGGCAACGTCAGCGTCCGTGGGAAAGTTGAGCGAGCCTGTAGCGCCCACAACATAGGCGTCGCCGGCAGGGTCCACGGCAATGGAGGTTCCAAAATCGTAGCTGTTGCCCCCGAGGTAAGTAGAATAATCGAGACCGGCGCCCGCGGGAGCCACCTTCACCACGAAGGCGTCGGGGCATTCGACGGGATAGGTGGAATTACCGCAACTGCCGCCGCCAAAGGCGGTCTGCGCGGCGCCTTGGGTGGTGGGAAATTGTGTTGAATTTGTGCCTCCCGTCACGTAGGCGGCTCCGGCACTGTCCACGGCGATCGCCAGCCCGGTATCGTCGCCATTCCCTCCCAAGAAGGTGGAGTAGGTGAGTGCTGTGCCTGTTGAGTTCAGTTCGGTCACAAAGGCGTGGAAGCAGGACTTGGGATTCGACCCTCGCGTCGTGCCGCAAGTGAAGGTGCCGAAAGATGGCTGGAGAGCCGTAGCATTGGCAGTGGGGAAGTCGGTCGAAAGCGTGACACCCGTGACGTACGCATTTCCAGCGCCGTCAACGGCCAAGCCCAGCGCACCATCATTGTTACTGCCTCCCAAATACGTTGAGTAAACCAGAGCGGAGCCTGCGGCGTTCAGTTTGGCAATAAAGCCGTCAGGGCAAGGTACAGGTGACGGAGTGTTAATTAGTTGTGCATTTCTCTGTGCAAGCCCAATGCAGGCCGCCCCGGCGAGCGACGTTTGAAAGGCCCCTGGAGTCGTAGGAAAATCGGGTGAGTTAGTGCTCCCCGCCACATAGAGGTTGCTGCTGGAGTCGAGGGCCGAAATCGTACTCCCGTCATTTAAGCTTCCGGCCAAATAAGTCGAGTAAACCAGCGCCGAGCCCGTAGAATTGAGCTTCGCGGCAAAGGCATGAGATTTACTTGCGCTGGCGGTGGTTTGGAATGCTCCCGCAGTGGTCGGAAAGTCCGTTGAACCGGTGATACCGGTCACATAGGCGTTGCCGGAGCTATCGACCGAGATCCCGGTGGCTCCATCCGCCTGACTACCCCCCAAGTAAGTGGAATAGACCAGAGCAGTACCGGCTGGATTCAGTTTTGTCACGAACGCATCGGGGCAAGCGAACTGCTTCGTGGCGTTTATCCCATAAGATTTCTGGAAGAAGCCCTGCTGGTTTGAGCAAGTGCCAGGGTCCAACATGGTGCCGAGAACGCCTGCGGTCGCTGTGAAGTCACTGGAATTGGTAGCGCCTACCACGTAGGCACTGCCTGAAGCATCGACGGCAACGCGAGTCCCGAGGCTAAGCTGGCCGCCGCCCAAGAAAGTAGAGTAAATCAGGGTCGGATCGATAATCAGTGGAGCTGTGCGGTCATAAGCGCCAACTTGAAATCCCACTTGATTTTTTCCCGTGAGGACAAAGGTTCCGTCCACGCCGGTGCGGCTGGCCCGGCCATCCGGCTGGGAAATTAGTTGATAGACGATGGGCTTGCAAAAGCGCAATTCACTGCCGGCGAGCGCCACCACCAAGTCGCCCGTTTCGTGGTCGACCCGCATCCGCTCCGCACCCTGGAGGCTGATGCCGATCACATGTGGGTCGGCGCCGGGCTCCACCACAAAGTCATATTCCAACTGGCCGCCTTGCGTGCCGTAGTAAACCAAATCCACGCCGGGATAAACGTTGTGGTACTTCACCTTGGAGTAGTTTGGGATGTTGGTGCGCCATTTGGTGGGGTCGTTGCCGAGGAAGTAGTTGCTCTTGCCTGCCAACTCCTCCGCGCCAGCGACGGCGGCACGGACGTTGGCGTCGACCAGTTTCATCTGAAGAATGTTCTGGGTGGTGGCCGTTCCGTTCGTCTTAGTCCCATTTTTGGAACTCTTCATTGAACCGAGGGCTCCGAGGCGTGGGTTGGGGGGCTTTGCTGTGGACGACTCCTCCAATTCCAAAATTGCCGAGTCACTTGTGAGGAGGAGAGTGTACCCTACGCCGTGCGAGAGAAACTTGGCCCCGCCGCCCGCCTGTCCCGAGTTGGGCTCAAAACTCAGCGGCAACTTGCCAAAGGATTCAGCCAAGCGAGGTGCGGAGGTCGCAGTCGAGTCGCGTGGTGGTGCAGCTCCGCCTGGCGATACTTCCTTCCCCGTTTGAGCGTAGACAATGGAACTCCCCAAACTTAAAACCTCAGCGGCCCCGAGCGTTAATGCCATGAGGGTTGTAGTCAGCATCCTGGGCGCACGTGATTTCATGGGTCATCTCCGAATTTGGAATTGTGCGTTCACTTCCTGGTCAACAGTTGCCCTCACCAATTTTTAAATTCGCTCCCTACGTTTGCAAAGTGCGGAACGCGTCAAGACTTGAGCCCACTGTATTTCAGCCGGGCGTACACTTGGCATCCGCGGGTCAAAAGACCAATGCCCAGCGCGCGGCCACGATCGCCACGATCGCCGTAAGAGTCTTTCGACCCAATAGTGGGTTATTGAATTACCGTCTTAATGGGGCCCTCAAAAAAGGAAGGCGCAGTGTATGAAAGGACAAAGGTAATTGCAATAACTTTATTTAATTTTTATCAATGTGTAACAGTTGATACTGCTGGGAATTCGCGATGAACGAGGAGGGAAAAACCGCAGAAAAGACCCACACCCTCGTTGAACGTATCATGTGAAGATTTCGCGCGGAATCGTAGTGGTACAGTCTGACGAAGCGGAGGATTAACGTCGCAGTTCCCGCGCCGTCGCGCTAGGCATGAATGATCTCGGTCGAGTCGGCGGGCACAGCATTGGCCGGGCAGGAGATATTGTACTCCTGCTGGTCGTGCACACCGTCGAGGAGGAAAATGACGATGAAAAAATCCGTATCATCTCGGCAAGAAAAGCACTTTCTCGCGAGCGGGCTCTTTACGACGCCCCTGAGTAGGCGGCAGCGCCGCGAACTCGACCGCTTGGCCAAGCTGGTCGATTCCAAAATCGATACGTCGGACGCTCCTTCATTCAAGGCAAAGCCGCGTGAAGTTTTTGTTGGACGATTCTATCGGCCTGTAAAGCAGCAAATCAGCCTTCGGGTAGATGCGGATGTTCTGGCGTGGTTTCGATCTCATGGCGGAAAATATCAGACCCGCATGAATGCCGCCCTACGCCACGAAATGCAGGAACATGCGCAGGATCGATGAAGAAAGTGTTACGGAAACGGCAGCAACCCCGAATCTTCCCGCCCATTTCCCCACTCCCTATTCTCGATTCCCGAGCTTCTTCAGCCGTGCCTCGATCTCCTGCCGCCAGGCGACGTCGCGGACGGCGGGGAGGTTGGCCCACACGTTGTCGATTCCACCCTGGCGCGCCGCGACGGCCAGGTCATTCGCCACGCGCAGGTCGGACGCGGCTTGGGGGATGGCGATTCCCGTTAAGGCGGCAATTTCGCGCTCGACGGCAGCCGCCCATTCTGCGGTTTCGAGTGGCGCCTCTGAAGCTTTCTTGCTGGCTGCCTCGATAGCCTGCTGGCGAGCTTCCTGTTCGGCCTCAGTGGCTTTGGGCAATTTGCAGGCCGCGAGCACAGCTTCATAACTTTGCGCATCGCGATCGATGTTTTCCATCAAGCGCTCGCGCAGGTCAACCAGGCGAGCGAGCGCGGCATCGAGCGCCGCATGATGTGCCTCCAGCGATTTCCGCTTCAGTGAAATCCCGCAAACCATTTCGCCCAAGCTCGCCGCAAGCGCCCCCGCCAGCGCCGCGACGCTCCCGCCGCCCGGCGTCGGAGTGGGCGCCGCAACGGCTTGCACAAACGCCTCAGCCATGGCCCGCAACGGCGCGCCAGAGGCATCCGAGTTTCCAGTTTCCAGTTTCGAGTTTCCATCCGCCAGCACCTGCTCCAGCCGATTTTCCACAATCAATTCCGGCGCAAAATTTTCGATTCGCAGGAACTGCACAGCCGTGTTGACGAGCGCCTGGCGCGGCACCAGGCCCACGATTTCACTGCCCACAACTTCAACCCCCAGATTCGAAGCTTCTTTATTGACTGCCTCGAAGGCCGTGGCGATGGAAGTGGTCTCAAAATCCGTCAGGTTCATGGATACCTGCGCCAGGCCGCGGGCCTTTAAATCCACGCCCATGGCCTTGAGGCAGGGAAACCCGCCGTTCGAGGCGCGAATTTTCCTGGCGATGGCCTTCGCCGGCGCAACCTCGGGAGTGTTCAGGTTGATGTTGTAAGCAATCAAGAATTTGCGCACGCCCACCACCGTTGCGCCCGCCGTGGGATGGAGAGCGGCCTCACCGAAGTCCGGCAGGCGCTCAGGATGGGTGGCGATTTCCGCCCGCACGCCCTCGAACTGCCCGCGCCGAATGTTTTCGAGGTTCACGCGTTCCGGCCGGCGCGCCGCGGCTTCG
>JASHTO010000700.1 GCA_030040515.1 Terriglobia bacterium | reverse complement strand
TCTGCGCCGACCCCGGCCTTTTCGGTAACGTCCGTGAACGTTCCGTCGCCGTTGTTGTGATACAGGGCCGAACGGAGGGGGCTCTTTGGCTTGTACCATTCCGTGGCCGTGGACTGGACAAAGTAGAGGTCCATCAAACCGTCCTGGTCGTAGTCAATCCAGCCGACGCCATTACCCATCGTCTCGATGTATTCCTTCTCCTCGCTCATCGTCGCGTCATGCTTGAAGTTGATCCCGGCGCGTTCGCGCACGTCGGTGAAGTGCACGGGAACAGGCTCGGCGGGGGCTCGCGAAGACTGGACGCTCTGGGGGCTTCGCGCCCTCCCTTCTCCGATCGCTACGACGGCAGCAAGCAATGCGGCTAGTAATGCGTAAATCCCCGAATCCTGCAAATAGTTTGATTGTCTCAAATTTGTTCCCAGCCAAAACCTCCTCGAAGACTATAGCGCAAGCCCTTCGTTGGCTTCAAACATCATTCGCATGAAGTGTCTGACCGCGCATGTTGAAAGCGCCCCTCGCGGGTCACGCGGGGAGGTCAGAGGAACCTGGAAGTATTTCCCTACGCCCGGCAATAGATCGCCGGTTCCCGCGTCCATAGCCCTTGGGTTTATAGTTAGGTCAAATCCAGAGCGACGAACTGATATAAACTCTCTCAGTTTCTATGGTACAAAAACTTGAGCGTGTCAGCACAGTCATTCTGATTCTCCTACCGTCCCTGATGGCCGTTATGTAGTCCAAGGAGCCAAGATGACGCGAAGAACAGTTCTATGGTCGCCCTTGTTGCTCAAACTTCGGCGAGTGTGGAGCAATTTCTCCAATGTTTTGGGCTCGACGGAGGCTGTAAATGGCGAATCCGGGCCCCAAACGGCCATTGAGCAAAGGGAGATTGTTCTTGAGAACTCGAATCATAAGCTGGCGTTTAATCCTGAAAATGCGCAGTTGCTTTCTTTTCAGTCCAAGGCTGCTCCCGAGCAGGAATTTGCAATCTCCAACAACAGCGTCCCCGTCTTTGTAATTCAATACCTGAGCGAAGCCCGCGAATTCCGCCAGATTTCTTCCTTGGATGCCAAGAAAGTGGATATTCAATCGACGGAAGGAACGCTAACAGCCGTCTTCTCCGGGGTGGGTGGGTTGGATCTCGCGGCCACCGTTACCGTCAAAATGGACGACCATAGTCCACGAAGCCGATGGTCGATCTCCCTGCGCAATCACGCCGGCCTGGTCATCACGGACGTCCAGTTTCCTTTCGTCGTGGCTCCTTATCAACTGGGCGGAACCCCCGGGTCAGAAGCGATCTTGCAGCCGCTCACGACCGGCAGGCTGGTGCAGGCGCCGACCCCACTCGATCTCGAGCCTGACAGTCCGCATGCCTGGCAATTCCGGCCGGAGAACTTCGACACGCACCATTACCCCGGTCTGACCTTTGCACAATTCCTTGCTTATTACAATGACCGGGCGGGCATTTACATTGCATGTGAGGATAGCGGTGGCTCCATCAAGCTCATCAAGCCGGTCCACTCCCGGGCCGGGGGCATTCGTTTCGGCGTCGCTCACGTGGGAGATTGGCCCACTCGCGGCGAACGTGACTTGGGCTACGACGTCGTCTTGCAGGCTTTCAAAGGCGATTGGTACGACGCGGCGGAAATCTATCGCGATTGGTCGCTTCAGCAGCGATGGGCGGCTCTCCCGCTCCACAAACGCACCGACGTGCCGGACTGGCTGCTCGATTCGCCGCCGCACATCATTATCCGTATGCAAGGCCAGGTGGATCACGGGCCGGGCGTGCCCAACAAGGAGTTTCTTCCCTATCCCAAGCTTGTTCCCTTGCTGGAGAACGTCTCGAAGAGGATTGGTGCGCCTCTAGTGGGGGTCGTAATGGCCTGGGAGCGGCCGGGGCCGTGGGTGTATCCCGACTGCCTACCGCCGGTGGGCGGTGACGAATCGCTGCACGAATTCACGGAACTGGCCCGCGCGCACGGATGGCATGTGGGCAGTTACTGCAATGGGACGCGCTGGGTTACGGCGCATTATTGGACCGGCTACGTTGGGGACGACTACTATACCGCGCAACACGGAGAGCAGACCGTCTGCCGGACACATGACCAGCAGCCGTGGGAGGAGAATTGGGGGCTTGCCTGGCGGCCGAGTTTCGCCTGCTGTCTGGGTGTCGCCAGAACTCAAGAGATGGCGCAGAATCTGGTTCAAAGGCTGATCGACGACGGTCTGGACTGGGTGCAATTCCTGGACCAGAACGTGGCTTGTTCCACATTTCCATGCTACGCCCCCGACCATGGGCACCCCGCTGGACCGGGAAAGTGGATGAATGCGGCAATGCAGTCGCTGCTCGATAGTTTTCGAAAAATCGCCGGCAGCCGGTCGCGCGCCAACAGGGAAAAACGCCAATTCGTATTCTCAGTGGAATCTCCGCCGAACGAATTCTTCATGTCCAACTTTCAGGTCTGCGACCAGCGAATTGCGCCGCCCGGCCACCGGGATCACGGGAGCCTTTTTTTCCCCCTCTACTCATTTCTCTATCATGAGTTCATTGTGTTACAAGGCGGATTCGGTGTGGCGCCCCCGCCCCATCACTTGCCAATCCGCAGCGCCTACAACCTCGTCATGGGCGAAATCCCAGGCGCGATTCTGCGGGGCGACGGCACGCTCTTGAATCGCGGCGACTCCGACGCGTGGTGGTCCCCCTGGGAGTCCTCCTTAGGAAGCGACGAAGATGCTTTTGCGATGCTGCGGCGCACCGTCGCGCTACGAAGGGGCAAGGCGCGGGACTACCTGGTTTTTGGCAGAATGCAGCGGCCCGCTGATATCGGCGAGATCAAGGTTATCCACTGGGAGAGCAATCGGCAGGTTTACGATATCCCGTCGGTTTTTCATTCTGCCTGGCACAGCCCGCAGGGCCGATTGGGAATCGTGCTGGCGAATTGGACGAATGACACGCAAGTTGTGGCCCTTTCCGATGCGCGGTTGACTACGCGGGTTACGGAATCGGTTTCCGCAAATGAGGTAAGCAGTCGCCGACGTGAAGTTGATCGAGGCAAGATCACCTTGTCGCTTCCGCCCTTGAGTTGCGCGCTGCTAGAGAGCGAGTGAGATAACTCCTTCAAGCATTCTCTTTTCCCGCGGCGAGTACCCGGTGTACCAGACCGCCCGGCTGCGATAGGGCAGTCACGTCTTTATTGAGCAGGGCTGCCGGCGCGGTCCAGATGGACCAGTTAAACCAATAGTCCCACCCGTAGTTGACTTCGCCGGTGTCTCCTCCCGCACTGCAACAATTGGTGCCATCCCACGTGTATCCCCAAACGAGGTAGCTGAGTTCCAGGTTCTTGCGCAGCAGTTCCAGCCCGAAATCTCTTTGGCCTTCGTAGATGAAAGTGATGGAATTCCAAATCACCTGGTGATTGGTATAAACGTAGGACCCCGTAAGGTAGCCGGTTTTATCCTTTTCCCAGAGTG
>JASHTO010000699.1 GCA_030040515.1 Terriglobia bacterium | reverse complement strand
AGTCGTGGAAAAAACGTGGGTATAAAATTGAAACTGGCGATGCCAAGCCGCGGGCTGCCGACCACCCTCCGTTCCGAAGTACACGCGGTCAACAATCAGAATTCTCAAAGAGCTGAGATCCTGTGAAGAATGCTGGAATTGAGCGGCTTGTGGAATTTCTCAACCCATCGGGAAGAACCCTGCGGGGGATGTTGCACCTTCCCGCCGCACAGAAGCGGCGCACTCCGGGCGTGGTGTTTTTTCATGGATTCACGGGTAACCGCCTGGAGTCCCATGGGATGTTCGTAAAGTGCTCGCGGGAATTGGCGCGGGCAGGGTTGGGCTCCTTGCGATTCGACTTTTACGGTTCTGGAGAATCGGAGGGGGAATTTCGCGAAATGTCGCTTCGTGGAGAGATTGGCGATGGGCGCGCAGCCGTGGACTTTCTGCGTGCCCAGACGGGAGTCGACCCCGAGCGCGTGGGTCTGCTGGGATTCTGTCTCGGAGGGACAGTTGCCTCAGCCCTCGCTCTTAGTGTCGCTGCCAAAGTTGTGGTGCTGTGGAGCGCCCTCGCGCACACAGGCCGACTGCGCGAGATCCTTCAAAGGTCATCCCGGAGGATTCCCGGCAAAGCGGGGGCAAGCGAATTCAATGCGCAGGAGATTTCCCCACGGCTGACTGAGGACCTGCTCAAGGTGGAACCGATTCGCCACCTCGCACGCTTCAAGGGGCCAACGCTGATCGTCCATGGGGAAAAGGATGCAACCGTTGCCATTTCCCATGCGCGCGACTTCTACCAGGCGGCCGGCGCGGATGCCAAGGAGATCGCCATTATCGCAGGCGCTGACCATTTCTTTACTTCTACCCCTTGGGAGCAAGAGACCATCCTCCGGACCGTACAATGGTTTGGCCGGTACCTTTAACCCGTGCCGTGCAAGTTGCACGCACACGGATAGGCCTGAGGATGTATAATCAAGCGCTTCGGCGGGCAGGAAACCTTCTCGAGGCTTGTAACGTCAAATGAAGTCAGGTGTTCGATCTGCTCATCGTGCCAGAGACGGAAGCAATCTGTACCGATAGGTAGACGCGGAGATCCCAAAGCTCATGTCGATCCGAGACCTCTGGCAACGTACTGCTGTCTGGACCCTCCTTTTGATCTGCGCCATGGGATTGCCGCATAGCCTTGGCGCCCAAGATGCGCAACCAGCCTCTAATCCGACTACAAATCAGGCAGGTACCACAACCGCGGGCAACCCGGGAACAGTTGAGAGCCGGCCGAATCCCGAGCCCAAGCCTACGCAAAATGACCGGATTTTCTGGGCGCTCCCCAACTACTTGACCGTCGAGAATCAGTCCAATCTTCCGCCTCTGACTACGGCGCAAAAGTTCAAGACGGTGGCGGAAGGATGCTTTGACCCGATTGAATCTATCTTCATCGGAATCCAAGCCGGAATTGACCAGGCGGATAACGTAAATCCAACCTACGGCCAGGGGTTTGTGGGCTATTCGAAGCGCTATGGAACCGCATATGCCGACGCCATTATCGGAAACTTTGGAACCGGGGCCATTTTCCCCACCTTACTCCACCAGGACCCTCGTTATTACCAGATGGGAAGAGGTCGATTCCTTCACCGGTTTGTATATGCCGCCGGCCGGGTGCTGATTACGCGCTCGGAAACAACGCGAAAAATTCAATTCAACTTTTCCGAACTCCTGGGAAACAGCATGGCCGCTGGGCTCGCCAATACTTACCACCCTGGCCCTCACACCATCGCGAGCAGCGCTGACGTGCTGGGCACACAATGCTTGATGGATGCCGCGGGCTACGAACTCAAGGAGTTCTGGCCTGACATTCACCGCTTTCTTAAACGCGCCAAGCCCTGATACTTGTTACCCCCACATGAAGTATGATTCAACGACGGATAACTCCGTGCAGGAAAGATGCGTCTAAGAGTTGACATACGCCTTAAGAACAGGCAATCGAAGATCAGGATTGAACGAGCGTAAACTCGAGTTTTCGCGGTGATTGTGGATAAAGCCGGAAAAACGACTCAAAAGGCCGATTGGTCGACAGCTTTGCATGGACCCTTCCTTGGTCCTTTTTGCTGGCGGAGGTCGAATCATCGGGGAGCAATAGCGGCGTCAGCTAGGCCTTGGAGCTTGTGGTGCAGTCGCGCCATGCCGACCATTCTCGTGGTATGCGTGCTGGGCGGTTGTCATCTCCTTTTTGCACAACAGGATAGCCAGACGCCGTCACAGTCCACGCCATCCCAGGCACCTTCTCCCCAAACCCAACCAGACCAACCACCAGCCAAATCGGCTAGTGGTTCCGGCACCCAGCCCAGCACGCCCACCTCGGACTCCAACGTTCCGAAAAACGACCGGATCTTTTACGCACTCCCCAATTACTTGACGGTAGAAAACGCCACTTCCCTGCCGCCGCTGACCGTGGGGCAGAAGTTCAAGCTGGTGGCGGAGGGGACCTTCGACCCTCTGGAATTCGCCTTCCTGGCTCTGGTAGCGGGAGTGAACCAAGCCAGCAACACCAACCCCACGTTTGGCTAGGGATTTAAGGGCTATGGCAAGCGCTACGCG
>JASHTO010000698.1 GCA_030040515.1 Terriglobia bacterium | reverse complement strand
TCTTGCTGCCATCGATTGTATATCCGACCGCTTCCCGTTCTCTTAAAGTCTTTCCGACTCTGGCGGCCCAGGAACGGGCCAGCTTTGCCGAGTCCCGGCCAGGGAAAAACACCTCACTTCGAGCGCTTTCACCTCTATGCGCCGGTGGCGTGTAAATCGACATAAGTGCTTGTGCTCTCGGCTGTAGCGGCAGTCTCTCCGGTTTCGGGAGTCCGATGGACTCGACCGGAGTCCCGAAATCGGACCGATCGACGCTACAATTTATGTCGTTCTGTATAACAGCCCTAGGTCGCTTTATAGCCTTCCAAAGAGTGGTTGTGATCCTTGTAGTACTTACCCGCGTCGGTCAGTTCCTTCATCTTCCCCGGAGGGTGGCAGAACGTGCACTGCTTGCCCTCTTTCTTTGCGTACTCGGGTTTCCCGAGGCTTGCCGGCAGAGCCACAAAGGCGGCGAAGATCACAAGAACCCCTATGCGAATGAGCTTCATGAGATTAGTACCTCCTCACATCAGGCGTATGGAGTTGGCGGACATGATGTCCGTTGTCCACTTCCCCCAACTTACTGAAAGCATTCCGAATGCCACACAAGAGGAATTGTTGAATTCTTGTACAGTTAAGATTCAACGAAGCTTAACGCGCCGCGCTCGGATGCACTCCGTTGCAACCAAACCAAGTGGGTGAAATCTCCGATGCTATTGCGGGAAATGACCCACCAAAGCCTGAGATAGCGATTAGTGTTGAGGCAGGGTCAAATTGTCCGTCCGTCCCATCTTGATGAAGACAAAAGGTGAAATCACTGCACACCCTGCGGAAATCGTTACAGGCAATTAAGTCCGCGATTGGCACTCCACTTGCCTTCTCTCTATCGGAAGCAGAAAGATCGGATTTGATTACCTTCGGGAAGGACACGAACTCATGAATCTGCTGGTGGTGGGAATCAGTCACAAGAAAGCCCCCTTGGAACTTCGCGAAAGGTTCGCGCTGAGCGAGAGCGTCATTCCCGAAGCCCTGCGCCGACTTCAGGGAAACCCTGAGATTGAGGAAGCGGCCATCATCTCTACCTGCAATCGCGTGGAATTCGTCATGGTGGCGTATGAGAAACAGGAAGGGATGGTGGGCTTTCGCCGCTTTGCCGAGGAATTTTACGGAGTGCGCTTCGATGAGTACGGGCATTGCTTCTACGAACATCGCGGTGAAGAAGCGGTGCGCCATTTGTTCCGGGTGGCGGCGGGTTTGGATTCCCTGATTGTCGGCGAACCCCAGGTTCTGGGCCAGGTCAAGCGAGCATACCTGTTGGCGAAGGAAGCGGAGACGTGCGGCAGCGCACTGGAGTCGGTTTTCCAGAGCGCCTTCAACGCCGCCAAGCGCGTGCACACCGAAACCTGTGTGGCAGAAGCGCATGTCTCTGTCAGCTCAGCCGCGGTGGAATTGGCGGAGCAGGCGTTCGGCGGCTTGCAGGCCAAGACGGTAATGATCATCGGCGCCGGTCAGATGGGTGAACTCACAGCGCGCCATTTGATCTCAAAAGGTGTAGCCGCGATGCTGGTGAGCAATCGCACCCACGCGCACGCTGTTGCTCTGGCGCGGGAGTTGCGCGGTCTGGCCGTCCACTTCAGTGAAATCTGGCACGCCATGCGCGACGCCGACATCGTAATCAGTTCCACGGGTTGCCCGCACTTCATCATTACTCACGACGACATGGAGCGACTGATGGCGGAACGTCATGGCCGGCCGCTCTTCCTGATCGATATCGCCCTGCCTCGCGACGTGGACCCCGCGGTGCGCGAAGTGCCCGGCTGCACGCTCGTTAATCTTGATGGGCTTGAAAAGGTGGCGCACCAGAACCTGCTCGAGCGCCAGAATGCCATGGAAGCAGCCGACCGGATCTTAAGCCAGGAGGTTGAACTCTTCCGCGAACGCCAGGAGCAACTTAACGTCGTCCCAACCATCGTTTCATTGCGGCACCGTATCGAGGAGATTCGACAGGCGGAATTGAAGCGCGCACGCCACCTGTTTGGCGAGCTCACGCCGGAACAGGAGCGCGCGCTGGAAGCCCTGACGCAGGGCTTGGTGAACAAAATTCTCCACACCCCATTTACCGAATTGAAGCAGGCCGCCCGCCGACCCGACCGCTCGGAATTCCTCAGCGTCGTTCAGACGATTTTCCATCTACAAAAAGATGCGAGCAAGCCTGCATCGGCACTGGCGGCCTGAGCAGGGCAGTGCTGTCAAACTACTCGGTTTTTTTAATCGCCTCGTCAAACACCCGATAACGCTGTGAAAAAATAAACAATCTCACGCAAAGGCGCAAAGTCACCCAGGGCAGAACTGCTTTGCTTTCTTGGCGATGCTTTGCGCCTTTGCGTGAGGTGTTTTTCTTTTGAGTAGATTTTTTCACACCTTCGGAGGCTTTTGCGGTGGCTGTCCGTCAGCCGACGGACTGACCGCCAAGAAACCCCTCACCCCAACTCCCCTCCCCAGCAGAGTCGGGGGATCACCCAACGGATGTGCCCAACCAAAGGCCTCCCAAAAGGTGGCTAAAAGTCGCGGGTCCAGCGCAGGGTCAGGAGGTTGGCCTGGAAATTGTTGGCGGTGATGATCTGTTCGATGTAGTACGTGCGCTGGAGATCGACCGACAGCCGACCGGCCCGGGGGAAATTGACATAAACCGTGCCGGTAACGAGCGGCCAGGTGAGCGGCCCGTAGGCGGGCGGCTCGCCGCTGATCTCGCCGTCTCCGGTGGAGCGGTCGAAGTTCCCGGTGAGCTGCACGCCAAAATACTTGTTGGGCCTGGCTTCGATGCCCGCCTGCATCACGCGGTCAGCTTCCTGGTCACGCAGAAAGTCATTCAGCGGTGCGGTGCCGCGCGCGTAAATGATATCGCCGGCGGCGAAAATGCTGTCGTAAGTGTACCCCGCGAAGACGGAGTATCGGTCATTGAAGGCGTATGTCAGCGTCACGGCGTTGGAGTGAACGTTATCCTGGAAGCTGGAATCGATCAGCTTGTCGTTGGTAAGGTTCAGGTCGTCCTGCAAAGTAACTTTCTTGAGCGG
>JASHTO010000697.1 GCA_030040515.1 Terriglobia bacterium | reverse complement strand
GATGCATGGCTCCCCGTGGGGCGGAAGTGAAGAACTTTGGAGTCAGGCCGCCATCCGACTCAAGCAGAATGGACATGAGGTGCAAGCGTCGGTCGGATATTGGCCGCGACTGCCCGACAAGGTGACAGCGCTGTCGCAATATGGGATCGGGCTCGAAACCCATTCTACGCACCACGTCGGGCCTGCCCGGCGGGTCTGGAACAAGCTGTCGCTCAAGAACCGGAGAAGTTACGTTTGGTTGAAGCGATTCAAACCCGACTTGGCCGTTCTTTCCCAGGGACACAATTCAGGGGCATTTGGTTGGGCGAAGGTCTGCCGGATGGCAGCGATACCTTACGTTATTCTTGTCCATTGCAACAGCGAACTATGGTGGTTTGGGGAAGAGCTCGGTGAAGCGGTGGCGAGTTACAACGGCGCCCAGAGGGTATTGTGTGTCTCCCGCCACAATCTCGAACTGCTCCGCCTGCAGTTGGGCGATCCCCTGCTAAATGGGGAAGTGGTACGCAATCCTTTCAACGTTTCGACCGACCCCCCTCCGGCCTGGCCGGATGACAGTGGAGTGCGGCGTCTGGCGTGTGTAGCCCGAATCGAACTAGCGGCCAAAGGGCAGGACTTGTTGTTGCAAGCCCTGGCACGTCCGGAATGGCGCGACCGCCTCGTTGAACTGAATTTATTTGGAGCCGGCCCTGATGAACTAATGTTGCGCCGCCTCTGCGGGATGCTCCGGTTGAACAATGTGCACTTTCGCGGTCATGTGAAAGAAGTCAGGGAGATCTGGGAGCAAAACCATCTGCTGGTCCTCCCTTCGCGATACGAGGGGCTGCCTCTCGCTTTGGTTGAGGCCATGTGGTGCGGGCGACCTGCCGTCGTGACGGATGCCGGAGGCAACGCCGAGTTATGCCTGGACGGTGATACAGGGTTCGTCGCGCCAGCGACCACCGTATCGTCTTTCGCCAATGCTCTCGAGAGGGCTTGGGAGCGACGCAAGGATTGGCCATGCCTCGGACAGGCGGCGCGAACCCGGGTTCAGGACGAGATACCGAAGGATCCGGTTGCAATTTTTTGCGAACGATTGAAAGCTTGCGTCGCCGCAAAAACCGCAGAGGCGTCTGCCGACTTCGAGGCCTCAGCGAGCGTTGAGTCACCCGGTTTTTCAGCTATACGGCGCGGGCAACGTGGCCAGCTTCGCTAACGGCCATGAAGAGAGGCTTGGGGTCGTGATCCGGGGGGCGGGCCATTCCGTGAATTCCTCGGTGTGGGTAACGGCTGGCCAATTCGACGAGATCTATCACCAGTGGCGCGACCCTTAGGGCGGAGCAGGAACTTCTCTGCATAGGGGAAACAGTAAATGATAACCACGGTCATTCTGTGCACGTATAACCGCTGCCACAGCCTGGCGAAGGCCCTTGAAAGCGCTGCGGCTTTGCGGCTTCCCGAACCGGACCAGTGGGAAGTTCTGGTGGTCGACAATAATTCGAACGACCAGACACGCGCCGTGGTGGAGGACTTTTGCCAGCAATATCCGGGCCGCTTCCGTTACCTGTTTGAGCCACAGCAGGGCAAATCTCATGCGCTGAATGCGGGGATTCGAGAGGCGCGTGGGGACATTTTAGCCTTCACGGATGACGACGTAACCATTGACCCAATGTGGCTTCAAAATCTGACATCGTCGCTGAGGGATGGCGAATGGGCAGGTTCGGGAGGGCGGATTGTTCCCGTTTGGCCGGGACCCATCCCTCGCTGGCTTTCCACCGACGATCCGGCAACCATGGGACCGTTCGTGGCCTTCGACCCAGGAACCGGGGCGGGCCCCCTCACACGCCCCCCCTACGGCGCGAATATGGCCTTTCGCAAGGATGCCTTCGAGAAATACGGTGGCTTTCGAGCCGATTTGGGCCCTCGCCCCGGCAGCGAGATCCGCCGCGAGGACATCGAATTCGCCAACCGTCTTTTGGCGGCGGGGGACCGGCTGAGATACGAGCCTTCAGCAGTGATAAATCATCCCGTGCCGTTGTCCCGGATGAAGAAAAGTTTTGTATTGCGCTGGTGGTACGCCTATGGATGCTCAGAGGTAGCAGATTCAGGCCCCCCTGGCAATTCGAAGTGGCAACTGGGGGGAATTCCCCTCCATCTGTTCCGCAAATTGACGAGGTGGATGCTGCAATGGCAGATTTCAATCAAGGCTCCTCAGCGTTTTGCTTCCAGGCGCAACGTGTGGTACATAGCCGGCCTCATGGTGGGCAGCTTCCGATTGTGGCGGCGAAAGACACAGCCGGCCGGGAAGGTCTGATCGCACGCAAAGTGGCGGTGCGGCATTTGCTGGGGTCAATTGCTTGAAAATAAATGACATATGTCTCTAGATTTGCGCGTGGAAATTGCTACGAAAGCTATGCCTGATGCCAGTAATAGGGAACGGCCAAAAATCCTATTTATAACATCGCACTGGCCCTTGGCTGCTGCCTACGGTGCGCAGCAGCGCGTGATGAATATCGCCAGGCTCCTTGGCCGTTTCGGAGATGTGTCTTTCGTGATTGTTTCCACTGATCCCGAAGATGGAACCGCGGCTTGTCGGACCAAAAGGGAATTCGAAGTTATTAGAGAGATACGCCCCAGGCGCGCATCCACGACCGTGCCCTTTCACGGATTATTGCAGAGGCTTCGGCACGAATTTGACCCTAGATTCATGCTAACGGACCTGTATGAAGTTAGCGAGGCGGACCGCCAAGGGATGGAGGACTTGATTAACAAGCATGACCTTATTTGGGTTCACACCATCAGGCCTGCGAACTGGTTTCGCATTTATCGCTGGCCTCGATCGGTTTTAGATGTAGACAATTTGCATAGCCGCATGCTACTTTCGGAGGCAGAGTCAGGCGGTAGCCTTGAGCAGCGACTTCTGAACCTCCGCAGAGGGTGGATTTGGAAACGGAGAGAACGCAGGTTTTCAGAGCGTTT
>JASHTO010000696.1 GCA_030040515.1 Terriglobia bacterium | reverse complement strand
GCCCGTCGCAGCGAATTTCGTAGGTGTTCCACTCGCCGATGGGTTGAAGAGGATTCACGTTGGGCGTGGGAGTTTTGAACTTGGGCCCCACTTCACCGTGTACCAGCGTCTGGCCAAAGATATAGGCCGTCTGGCCCACCTGCGCCTGGTGCCAGACGTTCCCCATCGGGTCGTTGCGCACGAAAATCCCGCTGTTATAACCCTTGCCTCGCGGGTCCGGCTCGAATCGCCATTCCACGTGCAGAAGAAAGTCGGCGATCTCGTGATCGTAGCGCAGCCACTCGTGCCCATGATTACCCTCGCAAAGTAAATAGCCCTTTTCGATCTTCCACTGATTCATCGGGTCGAGAGGCTTATCGGGCGGAATCGGAACACGCGTCCATCCCTTCAGGGATTTCCGTGGCGTGACGTCCACCCATCCTGAAGGGTCGGAAGCGAGCCAGTTAGTCTTCTGGTCCTCGGGTTGTTCCACGGCTCGGGCGGGCTGCGTTGCGCCGCCCATCCCAACGCCGGGCTCGAAGAAGTTCGGTTCCTCGCGCGCAGCCGGGTATCCGCAATGACTCGTGACTGCCGGCCCCGCTGCGGTCATCGCGCACAAAATGAAAGCCACGTTCACCAATCGATGTTTTGTCGCCATCCGATTCCCCTCCTGCGTGGTGGTCAGAAAATTTAGCGCCGTGCCTTGGATTTGATCACGATGGGCGTTCCCGTAAATCCGAATCTTTCGCGAATGCGGTTTTCAAGAAAACGTTCGAAGGAAAAATGCAGTTTGCCGGAGCGATTGGCGAAGGCGATGAAAATGGGCGGGGCCACCCCGGCCTGCGTCAGGTAGTAAAGCCGCGTGGGCCGGCCCGCGGGCGAGGTGACACGCTCAAAATCCACTTCCTCCATAAATCGGTTCATCTCGGAAGTGGTGATGCGCATCCGGCGGCCTTCGGCCACCTGCGCGATGGCCTGCAACAGGTTTCCCACGCGCTGCCCGCGCAGCGCGGAGATGAAGACGATAGGCGCGTAATCAAGGTATTTCATCCCCCCGCGAATTTCGCGCGTAAAATCCCGCGTGGTGGCGGGACCTTTGCGAATTGCATCCCATTTGTTCACGACGATGATGACGGAGCGGCGGCTTTCGTGAGCGTATCCGCCGATGTGCGTGTCCAGCGCGGTAACGCCTTCCTGCGCGTCCAGGATGAGCAGCGCCACGTCCGCGCGCTCCAGGTGCTTGCGCGCCTGAATCACGCTGAGCTTCTCCGCCAGCAGCTTGGTCTTGCCCTTTCGCCGGATTCCCGCCGTATCGACGAATCGAAAGTGCAGGCCATCGCGCTCGACTTCCACGTCCACCGCGTCCCGCGTGGTTCCGGGGATGGCGGAGACAATCGAGCGCTCCTCGTTCAGCAACCGGTTGAGCAGCGTGGACTTTCCCACGTTGGGCCTGCCGATGATGGCGACATGAATCGGATGTTCGGATGATCCCACCGATGGTTCGTTGGAGGGCTCTGTCTCCTCGTTTTCGTCCACCGAGGTGGATGCCGATGGGAAGTCTGCGGTCACGTGATCCAGCAGATCATCCACGCCCAGCCCGTGCTCGGCGGAAATCGGGAAAATATTTTTGATGCCCAGGCGATGAAATTCCGCGGCCAATGGCGCGTGCTGCTCCGCGTCCACTTTGTTCACCGCCAGTGACAAGGGCCTGCCGGTTCGACGCAGGAGCTGAGCCATCTCTTCATCCAGCGGCACCACACCTTCGCGGCCGTCCACCACAAGAATCAGGTGCGCAGCTTCTTCAATGGCCTTTCGCGCCTGGCGAAAGATTTCGATGGGAATCAGTTCCTTGTCCGCTGGAATGATGCCGCCGGTGTCAATGACTTCGAAAGGTTTGCCCAGCCATTCGGCGGGCGCGTAAAGTCGATCGCGAGTCATACCGGGTTCATCACCCACCAGCGCGCGGCGCTGGCCGCAGAGGCGATTAAACAACGTGGATTTGCCCACGTTAGGCCGGCCGAGAATCACCACGCGAGGAAGAGAAAAGGTCATCTCGTTGAGGATAACAGAATGGGGTGAGGAACTGAATTTGTAGTGCCGACATCCGGGCTTGCAAAAAAATCCGCCGCAAAGAAAAACACCTCTCGCGAAGGCGCAAAGGCCGCTTGGGAAGCAGTCCATTTCTGGCTTGCGTGACTTCGCGTCTTTGCGCCTTTGCGTGAGATTGTTTATTTTTTTACAGCTTCTACTGTCCGCGCCGCATCTTTATTCTTCGTCTTCCGATTCAGACGCCGGCTCGGGCTCCGCCTTCAATTTGATCACCGTGAGCCCGGCTCCGCCCAACTGGCGGTTAAGTGCGGGAATATCGGTTGATTTGACGGCTTTCCAGCGCGCGATAACTTCCGCCTCATCCTTTTCGGCAGCGGTAAGCGCAGCGGTCTGGGTTGCCGTGGGTGCGGCATCCGCGCGGCTCACCTGGCCGTAAAGGCCACTAGCCTCACCCGAGGCGCGGGAGAGTGTTGCCTCGGGCGATGGCGGAGCAAAGAAACCTCCGCCCCGCCCTCCGGCCAGCGCCGAGGCCTTCTTACGAAGCGCGCCGATCGCGTCCGCCACGGCGCCGCTCGCCTGCTTTGACAGTGCTTCGAGTTGCTCGTTGAGCGCGCGCAATTCCGCCTGCGCATCATAGACCTCATTCATCATCGCCACCAGGCGCGTTTCGGCGTCATGCTCCTGGCGCAGGCCGGCAAAAGGCGTCGGGACGCGCGGATCCATCAGCACCGTAAGCGGAGCATTCAGAGTCTTGCCGCCCGCCGTGAGC
>JASHTO010000695.1 GCA_030040515.1 Terriglobia bacterium | reverse complement strand
TGGTTACATGCGTGCCCCGGGTGGATCGGGAACAGAGGCAGTCAGATCAAAAAGAGAATCGTGGAACGCAAGCCACCTGACGGACCAAGAAACCAGAAAGGACGGCTCGGGAAAAGAAAAATTCGCAGCGCTGACTAGAACCTCGCCATTCCGAGCCAGCACGCTGGTGGCAATCAGCCCAACTGAGCCGACGCCGGACTTCGGGGTGATGGCGAGACAGGATGACTTCCCAGTCATTCACCAGCATGAATTCTACCGCACTACGCTCGTTGGACTGTTCTCGATTGATCTCCGGATGCTGGGCCGTTTCTATCACATTGAACGCACAGGTTACAAGCACCTTGACACCATCCGCCGCGAAATGGCCGAGGAGAGAAAGCTGGAAACCTACGACAACGGACGTGCCTACCAGTTGTCACTCGACGAGAGAAAGTCTCGCCTGAGACAGCTTCTCCAGGGGCTGGGACGAATCAACGGAGGCGCTAAACTTGCGTTACATTACACAGATGTGACCCCTCGACTCCTGATGTTGGCAGTGGCTGACGGCGGGAATCACCTGTTTGGTACGGCGGTCGGGGCGGATGAGAGAACAGGGTTGGCAAAGATTAATGCCGAAGCTCTGAAACAGGTAGCAGCAGTCTATAAGACCTCGCTCCTCTCGGACTTTCACATTGGGCTTGCTAAAGGGTATCTGGACGACCAGCGGGCGACGCTAGCAGGAGCTTTGAAAGCCATCCGGGAACTATCTGAACAGACGACCTTGGAAATCCCCCATCCAGTCGAAGCTATCGGCGGCGTACTGCGTGAGTTGGAATCCAGAGCTGCGGAGTGGCTCGCATGAAAGTTCTGAAGATCATCAGCGAGGCTGTAACAGCCTCGTTTCGCTATCCTTATGTCCAGATTGGTAGGCTCCCGACGTTCGAGGTTCCGCCGCCCGCCACGATATACGGGCACTTGGCAGGCGTTGTTGGTGAGTGGTTTGATCCCGAGGGGGCAGAGTTTGCATACACCTTTTTGCATCAAGGTCGGGTAGCTGACTTGGAAACTGCCCAACCGATCGAGCAGGGATTTGGGAGAAAGACCTACGCCAGACGCGGATGGAGCTACCCGGTAAATGTTCACTGTGCGCCGAACCCCCAGCGCAGGGAATTCCTCGTACGGCCAAGACTATCGCTTTTCGTAAAAGCCAATAACCCTCTGCTGGAACGGCTCCGGATCTCGTTCCACAATCCAGCCTACGCCTACGTGATGGGCCGGTCACAGGACTTAGCTACCTGTCTTAGCGCGGACATAGTGGACCTTGACGAATCCGAAGAGGCGTTCTTTTCCCACACGATTCTTCCTTACGAGTGGCGCCCCTGGGTCCTTCCCGGCACCACTGTTCAGATGCCGAAATCGATTAATTACTACAGGCGCCGAGAGTCTGTCTTCGAAAGGTATTTACAAATCCTTTGGCCTCCGCTGAAGCTCTATTCAGGTTCGCAGGACACGATCTCCCGCGATCACCTTCCAGTGCGCTTTGCTGTCGACGAAAATGACAGGCAAGAGTTTGCAGGCAAAGTGCTCTCGCGGGGCTTGTTTTTCCACCCTGTGATTGGACCTGGTGCACCGATGTGATACTGCTATGGAGCTTGCAGAACTTGAACGACGCATGTTACACCTTTGGGCGAAGTCTCCGGACCCGCCGGACGCACCCCCTGTAACGCTCTATCGCCACTCGTTGGATGTCACGCGGCAGATGGCTGAGTACTATCGTCTTTACGAACCCAGATGGCCGGTTCCTGGGAACCCAGTATGCCTTCCGCGTGTGCTGGCCTACGCAGCACTCACTCATGACTTTGGAAAAGTTCACCCCGATTTCCGGGCCGCTCTACTCCCAGGGGGAAGGCGATTTCAAAACCGGCACGAGATCCTAAGCTTGGCCTGGGTATCGTGCCTGGATATTCCAGACAACGAGCGCTGCTGGGTGGAGTCCGCTGTTGCGCTTCACCATAAGAATCTTTGGCGTCTCGTCGGGCCCAATCAACCGTTTTATTTATCCCCTGACTTTGGCAGCGATGGGACTGCGGTGAGGCGGCTTATGGAAGGCGTGAACCCCGGAGACTCCGAGCTGTTATGCGAGTTTCTCCGGCACGCCGGAGAAATTTTTCGTGAAAGCGGATGGTCAGAATTCGATTGTTATGCCGTTCGCCCGAAGCCTGCATCCGGGCAGTTGCACTACATTCGCGAAAGCCTTGAGCGGGTCGTCAACGCGGCACAACACTTTCAAGCAGCGCGGGACGATTTTGGCCGACTTACGGCGCCTTTGCCGTGGCCGCTTCGGTATTCAGGAGTAACCGTCCGTGGTTTGATGTTGAGCGCCGACCATCTCGCCAGCTTCCAACCTCACCCGCTCAAAAACGCTTTGGATAAGGTCCAAACCGTCAAAGAAATAATCGCCGCGACTGTTCCAGAGTTCAAGGGCTTTGATTCACATCAAAGGTCCTTAGCAGGGCAGCAAGGTAGTGCGATCCTCGTAGCGCCTACGGGCACCGGTAAAACCGAAGCAGCACTGCTCTGGGCAGCGAGGCAAGCCGAGTCCGGGCTAAAAGGGCGAGCATACATCCTGCTCCCGTATCAGGCGTCAATGAACGCCATGCAGCAGCGTATGGTGAAGAGCTTTGCCCCATTAGTGTGGGAGCATCCAGAACAATGGGACACTGAAGTGGCACTGGTCCACAGCCGTTCAATGCGCGCCGCCTATGAGCGGCTGCTGGAGCGGAAGTATGTGCCAACGGATGCCGCCAAAGAGGCTCATCTGCAGAACGATCTTGCTCGGCTGAACGTTGCGCCAATTCGGGTTTGCAGTCCATTTCAGCTTGTTCACTTGCTATTCGCTCCCAAGGGAGTGGAAGGCTTGCTGGTTGGGTTTTCTCAGGCGAGGCTTGTTTTCGACGAAGTTCATGCCTACCAGCCTGAAGTCACAGCTCTGGCGCTCACTGCAATACGGTTTCTATGTGAGCACTTTGGATGCCGGGTGCTCTTCATGACTGCTACCCTGCCATGTCACTTGCAAGCAATTCTCCACCAACTTTTTGGATCAATTCCGGTAATTAGACCCGATAGCGACGTATTGGCCCGTCCCCCCCGTCATGAGCTGCACATGATGCCGAATGGAGTACACGTTCTTAGTGAGCCGTCAATTAAGGCAATCGAGGACGCCGCAAAGGGCGGCTCGGTTCTCGTGGTCGTCAATCAGGTGGGGCGCGCAAAGAAATTGTCCCAGTCTCTTCGCCGCAATG
>JASHTO010000694.1 GCA_030040515.1 Terriglobia bacterium | reverse complement strand
TCGCAACCGCCGAACCTCGCGCGCACGGCGTCCGCAGCCTTGCTCAGGCTCGCTTTGTCCAGCACGTCGGCGCTGAAGGCCGCAGCCTGGCCGGCTCGCGGGCCCATGGATTCAATCAGGCTCTGCGCCGCATCCACACGCCGCACCAGCAGTGCCAGATTTGCGCCGCACCCCACGATGGCGCGAGCGATGTCCGCGCCCAAAACTCCGGTTCCGCCGGTCATCACCACAGTCTTGCCGCTGAGGTCGTAGAGGCGCTGCAACTCTGGCAGGTCCATTGGGGTGAAAGCCTCCCGGGGAGTCTCAAAGGCCCAAGGTGGTGCGAAGGGTTCGAGAGCGATTTGACCATCAAGGCTAACACCTGAGCGAGCTTCCGTGCAAGGGCGAGGAATATGGGTTCGTGGGTCAATTTGAAGTTTCGGCGTAGGGGTACCCCTCGCCCTGCGACCCAAAGCTGTCTTCGGGCCGAAGGGCGAGCACCGTTCGGCGGTCATAGACCGCCGCTACAATCGACAAGGTGAATTCCGTGTTGAATGCGATACGGGGGTCGCCGTGCGTGGTCAGAAGCGCGTATCGGTGGAGATTTGAACGGCGTTGCCGCGCAGCGTGCCCAGCGATTGCGCGCTGTCGTAGTACGTGTAACCGATGCGCAGCGAGAGCCGGTGACTGACTTTGAAAGTGAGTGCTGGACTGAAGAGCAGCGCGGCCTTGATGGGCGTGTCGTGCTCGATCTGCTGGATGCCTGTGCCGGAACTGAAGTCCAGTCCTACAGGTCCGTGCAGGCTCGTGACGACGTGCGTAGTGAAATAGTGGCGCTGGTAGAAGCCGGGGTTGAAGAATCCCAGGTAGGGGATGTCGCTTTGATTGGCAAATCCGTAGACGAGGCCGTCATAACCCACATCGAGTTTGAATGCGGGCCGCTGAAGGAGCTTGTGGGTGACCACGAGGGAAGCGCCGCCGCCGCGATTGTGGTCAACCTCGTTGACGGGTGAAATGCCGATGAAATGCGGGTAGGAGATGGACTCGGCATCGTCCAGGTAGGGCTCGAGACGTGCATCGGTCTTCGGGTCGAGGCGATAGCTGAATCCTGCGGAGATCCGCTCGTCAACCACGCCCAGTCGATCTGCCGTGGGTGTGTAAGTAATGGCGGTGCGGGCGGCGGTAATATCCAGAGTCAATCGCTTCCAGTGAGCGTAACTGACATTGAGAAAGCCCAGAGGCCGGAACCCAGCGCTGGTGATCTGCTGCGTCTCGGAAGGAACGGTCACGAGGTCACCCGGCCCAAATCGCACCAGGCCCACTCCGCCGCGCAGGGTAATTTGCGGCGCCAGGTAGAAGGTTTGGCGGTAGAGGATCTGCGAAGGCCCTGCCGCGCCGCCGATTCCGCCGTTGGGGATCTGCGAGGGAAGGTAGTTCAGGGAGAGATACGCCTCCGAGCGGGGAAGCGTGTAGAACCCCCAGGTGGTTTCGTACCCGAATGACGTCAAGTCCTCCGCAGTGGAAGGGCTGCCGGTGCCGATTTCGCGCGCGTAGGAAGCACCGGTGTGCAGGCTCGGCTCCGCGTCGAGGCGGAGGGCGTCGTCCAGTTCGCGGGTATCGCCATTGTGAGGTTCAATCGCTTGCGCGCGCGCAACCAAAGAGTGCGCCTGCTTTGGCCGGTGCAAGGCTCGCTCGATATCGGCGAGCAGGAGCAGTGCGGTGACGTCTCGCGGGTTCTCATCGACGATTTTTGCCGCCAGGTTGCGGGCGTATGCCAGGTCACCGCGATAGTAGGCAACCCGCGCGTTGCCCTCCAGGGCTTCCGCGTCCGCGGGATTCCCACTGATCAACCGATTGTATCGCCGCAGAGCCGAAGCCTGCCGCCCCTCGTCAAGGTCGAGATCGGCAAGCTCGAGTTGAGCATCGCGATTGTCAGGATGCGCGGCGAGCAGCGTGGTGAGCGTCTTGCGCGCCTCGGAATAGTGGTGCAGGTTCATCTGCACCTGGGCCAGGGCCACGGCGTAATCCGGGTTCGTGGGGTAATGCGCCACCAAATCGAGGAAGATGGGCAGAGCCGCGGAGGAATGGCCTGCCCAGATCTGCACACGGCCCATCCCTTCCAGCGCGTCGGTGTCATCGGCGCGCACCTTCAGCAGCTCTCGATAGGTTTCAAGAGCGGCGTCGTACTGACCATCGAAGGCTAGGGCACGCGCCAGGCCCACCTTTGCGTCGTGATCGTTTGGAGTGATCTTCAAGAGGGTACGATAGGACGCAATCGCGTCCTCATAGTCGCCGCGACGGACTTGCAGAGCCGCCATTCCGGCGTAAGCCTCGGCGTCCTGGGGATTACTGGCAATGCGCTCGCGATAGGCTTTCTCCTGGGCCGAGGGTTCCACCGCTTTGCTCCCAGTCGAGTCGGAGGAAGCGGCAGTGTTTGGCTTCTGGGCGTGCAGACTAGCGGGCGTCAGGAGCGTTAGGGCAATCGCCATGACCAAGACGCAGCTTGTCCAAACGCTGGCGATGAGTGAGAGGGTTGCGATTCGATGAGTGGTCTTCATGATGACAAGGCAGTTGGGGAGATTTAGACCCTGCACCGCTCAGGCCGTCGCGCCCACATGAGCGACCTTCTCCCAACGGCGACTGCCCGTCATGAATTTCAACACACCTTGGAACCGGAAGTATAGAACCAATTGGCGGTAACCGATGTTTTCCAGAATGGCGAAGATTAAAAGCGTCATAAGATCCCTGAAGCGTGGATATCGACGATAGGTCAGCTCCTCGAGGAGGACCGCTCCGACGGAAAGGAAGCCGCCGTAGATGAATCCGAGCAGCACAAAGACGAAAAGCAATCCGCGCGGAACCATGCCCAGGAAGAGCCCGAGCGGCACAAGGAAATAGCCCAGAAACTCCACGGCCGCGCCCAGACCTTCAACGTAGGTGTGGAATGGGGTGCTGAGCCAGCCCACGATTCCATACCTCCGTCCAAACAGGATTTCCGAGTGCTTCCAGAGCGTCTGGCAGAGCCCTAACTGCCAGCGGCGACGCTGATGAGCCAGCATGCGGACGGTGGAGGGGCATTCGGTCCAGCAGACGGGGTCGGAGGTGAACGACATGCGGATTTGCCGATGATTGTCCGCAGCCCACTGGTGGAGTTGCACGATCAAGTCCATGTCTTCCGTCACGGTGTCCTGGGAAAAGCCTCCGGCTTCAATCACTGTGGCGCGATGAAAGACGGCGAAAGCGCCGGAGACGATCAGCGTTCCGCCCAGCAGATGCCAACCGGTTCTGCCGAACAGGAAACTGCGCAGGTACTCGACCACCTGGAATCGCTCCAGCCAGGTGTGCGGCAACCCCACGCGGAGCACACGCCCGCCTTCGGTCTCGCAGCCGTTGAGGATGCGAAGGATGCCGCCGCTTACCACGGTTTTTTCGCCCGAGTTTACGATCGGATCCATCAGGCGCAGCAGGGCGTCGCGCTCCAGCAGGCAATCAGCGTCCAGGTTGCAGAAGTAAGGCGAGCGGCAGAGGTTGATGCCCGCATTCAGCGCGTCAGGCTTGCCTCCGCGCACTTTGCTGACCACCACGAGGTTGGGAACCTTGGGATTTCGATAGAAGGTACGGACGGGGGCCGTCGGGATGCTGGCTTGATAAGCTCCGTCCATGGGCGCGAGCTCGAAGGTCCTCACCAGGCGGTCAATCGTTTCGTCCGTCGAGCCGTCGTCGACCACCATCACCTGGAATTCCGGGTAATCGCTCCGCAGTGCAGAGCGAACCGAGTTCACGATAACGTCCTGTTCGTTCCACGCAGGAATGATGATGGTTACCGGGGGAGTGAGTGGCGAAATCCGCAGGGCATCCAGGCCGTGATAGGCCATCTGGCGAATGTGCACCCAGGTGGCGCGCAACGAGAGAATCATCAGGATGGTGTAGATCCCGTTTCCCAGGAAGAAATAGGAAAGGACGATGAGGTTGAATCCCGTGATCCAATGGACAAGAAGGAAGCGAAAGTGATGCATGGCCGGCAATTCACTTACACCGAGGGATAGGACGTCCCGTCAGGAACCCGCTGACGGTGGCTTGCTCCTTTCTTCTCCTGCCGGCATGCCTCAGGAGAGGAATTTCTGGCCTCACGGTCGGGAATGAGGCGATGGAGGAACTCTGCGGCGATCGCGGGCTTCGGTTTGGTTCTGGTTTGCGGAGGGTCGATCAAAGCGACATTTCCATTGCGTGGCTCGACCGGAGCATTATCGTTGTCGCCGCCCGCCGCCTCATAGGCAGCGGCAAGAGCCGTCGTCAGTCCCGAGCGTTCCACGATTTCCAGGATTTGCTCCCGAACCGCGCCGTCCGGTAATTCCATGAATTGGTCAAAGACTTGGCGCGTTCCCTCCGAACCAAGCGCGAGGAAAGTATGAATGGCCGCTTCGCGCACACGCCAATGCGGATCGCGCAGGCATTCGCGGATTCCCGCGTGTAAAGGCACGGCCGCAGGACCCAGACGGGCGAGAGCGCGGACGGCGCGCATCCGCACGAACCATTGGCTGTCTTCGAGAAGGTTGCGCATCACAGAGGCGGCGCGGGGGTCCGTGAGGAAAATGATTACCTCCGCGGCGCGTGCACGAACGTCCGAGTTGCTGTCCTTCGCAAGCCCGGTTAGAAGCAGTTCTACCAGCGCCGGGGATATCAGTTCCGGAGTTAGGATGAGTCCCGGATTCTGGGCCGCGTGTCGATACACCATGGTGCGCAGAATTTCGGCGCCGGCGAAGCGAACGGAGCGATGGGGATGAAGCAGGGAAGGCATCAGCGCCGCAGCACAATCGAGATCAAAGCCCGCCATGGCAGCTTGTAATCCCTGCAAGGGCGGAGACGAAGCCGTGCCCTGGACCACGGACTGGAGCCTTTCACGCAGCTCGGGGAAAGACTCGCGCGCGCCGATTGCCGCCAGGGATCGCAATGCCACCAACTGAATATCGCGATGGCGGTCATCGAGCGCATCGACCAGGAGGGGCCAACTCGATCGATGGCGGAGCGTGCCGAGGTTCCGGATGCTCTTCGCCCGGAGCAGATGGCGCAAAGAGGTACGGTCGGCGCCGTTTTCTTCCGGTGCGTTTTCAAAAGAACGAGCGGCTGCTGCGCGCCCATTGGCCACCCGGCCCTCCCAGAGTTGGAACAGTCCCAGTTCCGCGCACAGGCCTTGGAGGTTACCGAGGCAGTGTTTCGGGAGTTTGCGCTTGGAAAAGAAGGGGTCGAGCAAAATCTCCAAATCGGCCAGGGACAATTCGCGCAGCGCTGCGATCTCCTTGGCAGTTGCGTTTCCGGAAAGTACTCTGGCCACAAGCGGCCGGAATTCGCTGCGCAGGGCGTGGACGTAGCGCGAAAAACGGATCTGCGCCCAGCGGCGGAAGATAGCCACTGCGATCAATAGCAAGGTTCCGGCGACGATGCAGAGCAGCACCGTCAAAACCCAGTGTATGACGGGATCGGTGATATTGGTCATGGCATTGCTGATATTAGAATCGTCCACTCGACAGACATGTCTAAGATGTGCTGAGCAATCGCTGCCAAATACTGGGACTGCGACACACTATGATGCAAGCCTGTAAGTGGTGCCGATCAATGGGAGTTTATATGCAGATACGGTTACAATTCAACAACTATTTGTCGAAAGAGAAAATGTTTAGGTCCTGGTTAATGGCAATCCGTGTGACTAGCTGAACCGGGGTCTTCGTGGATTCCCTGCGGGCTTGAGGATCAGTCGACCCTATCAGGTTGTGGCGGGTGGTTTTGGTTCGAATGATGCGCGCGCGAGGGTGAGTCTATTTCGCCGAACCGAAGCCTGATTTTTCCCACCCCTCCAATCCCTCCTGGTAAACCTTCACCTGACTGTAAGGATAGTCGTGCTCCAAGACGGTGCGCGCCGCGGCGCGAGCGGAGGCGCAGATGTCGCCGGAGGTGCCCGCCTCGTAGAAAATGAGAGTGCGATCCTTGGGCAGGGTGTCCCAGCGCTGCGGCATTTCATCGAGAGGAATGTTGATCGCCCCGGGAATTTTCCCCGCCGCGAATTCCTTGGCGGGACGCACATCCACAAACATCGGTTTGGTATTTCCGGAAAGGATTGTGCGCAATTGGTTCGAGTTAATCAGCGTGGGCTGTTTCATGGCAGCCTCTGCCTCGCTGCATACCTGCCCGCCTCCGGATTGGAAACTCGACAATAGACCGCCCGGGGCCTGTCCAAAGCCCAACGACTGGGTGCCAGAATCATTGGCGGCGGATGAACTTTTTGCGGCGTCGGATGCTGGTGTAGCGTTCTTTGTAACAGCTTGGGTGGTGTCGGAAGCGGGTAGCGGGGGCTCGCCGGATGCAGTGGAGGAAGGTGATGGCTCGCCCGCCATCATCAGATGCTGATCAATCACTTTTGAAAGGTCGTCAAAGCTGGGGACGTCCGGCACCGACTCCCGGTCGACATAGAACGTGGGCGTGCCTTGCACTCCCAGCGCCACACCGTCTTCGTGATCGCGCTTTACGCGCGCGGC
>JASHTO010000693.1 GCA_030040515.1 Terriglobia bacterium | reverse complement strand
TATTGGGCAGGGGAAGCGTACGGGAAGGCGCGTGCTGTCGGCCGACGGGGGTGCATTCAAGGTTGAGGTGTCGTTTGAAGGGACCGGAAAGGTTTTGGGGATCGATTACATGGAGATTGGAACCTATTGGTCGTCGCCAAGGCCTGACGGCAGCTTGTATGGAGAGGGTCAGGGGGTCGTGATTACGCCGGACGGCGGAATGGCCACCTGGAAGGGCGCCGGCGTCGGGAAATTTGGCGAGGGAGGAGCGGTGAGCTATCGCGGCGCCATTTATTACTCCACGTCAGCTCCCAAGCTCGCGCGGCTGAATTCCTGCGCAGGCGTGTTCGAGTTTGATGTGGACCCGCAAGGTAACACTCACTCCAAACTCTGGGAATGGAAGTGAAACGACTCTTGCCCGGGGTCCGCTCGCAGCCCGCGGCGTTGATGCCCAAAAGGCCCGGTCGCTAATGCAGCCGGGCTTTTTGCTGCGCCCGGATGAATTCCTTGGAGACTCCCAGCCGTTTAACAATCCTTACTCCCCTTACTCCACCGGCTCAAACATGACGCAGATGGGTGTCCCCACATTCACTTTCTGTCCCGTGGGGGTCAGGCGGCCGGTTTGGGCGTCGATTCGAAACACCACCAGCGAGTCGGACTCCTGATTCGCGGCAACCAGAAAATTCCCGCTTGGGTCGATCCCGAAGCTGCGCGGTGTTTTCCCCTGGGTCGAAACGTATTGGATGGGCGTCGGCGTACCCTTCGCGGGGTCGAGGGCAAAAACTGCAATGCTGTCGTGCCCGCGATTCGACCCATAGAGGAATTTGCCGCTCGGGTGCATGAACAACTCTGCACAGTCGTTGTAACCCTTGTAATCCTTGGGAACGGTGGAGATGGTTTCGAGTGAATGCAGCACGCCGTCCGCGGCGTCGTAGGAAAATGCGGTGAGGCTGGAACCCATTTCTTCAATCACATAACCAAACCTGCCGTTGGGACTGAACGCAAAGTGGCGGGGGCCGCTGCCGGCCGGTACCGCGGAGGAAGAGGGCTGGTTCGGCGTGAGCGTACCTTTCGTTGCGTCGAAGCGGTAAACATAAACCTGGTCCGTGCCCAAATCCGCCGAGACTACAAAACGATTGTCCGGCGAAACGTAAATGGAATGTGCGTGCGGAGCTTCCTGGCGTTTGGGATCCACGCTGTGCCCCGTGTGCGGCAGGAAGGCGGTGGCTTTGCCCAGTCGCCCGTCAGCAAGAATCGGGAAGACCGCCACGCTGCCCACTCCGTAGTTCGCCACCAGCACGAATCTGCCGGTGTGGTCAACTACCAGGTGGCACGGGCCCGGACCACCCGAGGGCACCACATTTAACAAAGTCAGCTTGCCGGTCGCGCGGTCGATGGAAAATGCGCTCACGCTTCCGGACTTCTGCCCTTCAAAAGTACTGATCTCATTTACGGCGTAAAGAAACCGATGGTTCGGGTGAATCGCCAGAAACCCGGGATTGACGGACTCCGCCGCCAGGCCGATGGGCGTGAGTTCCCCCGTCGTAGCGGAAAATTTAAAAACGTAAATTCCCCGGCTTTTCGGTCCCGTGTAGGTGCCGATGTATGCGAAATAATTGCTCATGCGAGCCCCTTCCTCTCCCCGCACGTCCTTCAACCCAAAGCACGCGGCGAGCAATGTGAATACTACAATCGAGTCCTTGATGAGGTTTTTCATGCCCCTATAAAAGCGCAATGCGCGGAAATGCGCAAGGGTACCGAGTGAATAAAATTTGCGTGGATGACTCCGCCGCGATACCGGGGGCCAAGGCCACCGGGACACATGAGGAAGGCACTTGGCCTTTATGATATGATTATGGTCGTCAGGAGATGACTATGAAGAAGATTTCAGCGGCAGCCTTCAAGACCCATTGCCTCTCGATCATGGAAGATGTCCGAAAAACCCGCAATCCCATCCTGATTACCAAAAGGGGTTGCCCAGTGGCTAAGTTGGTTCCGGTCGATACGGGACGCGACGACTTTCTCGGACGCCTGGAGGGGATCGTCAAGATCACGGGCGACATCGAATCGCCGATCGAGCCTGCGGAAAGCTGGAAAGTGCTCCGATGATCCTCCTCGATACGCACGCACTGGTCTGGGCGGTTGCCGATACCAAGCAATTATCGAATGCGGCCTCAAGAGAGATTCGCAAAGCGCGAAAAGAAGACGGGCTGGCGGTCGCCGCGGTAACTTTGTGGGAGCTCGCGAATCTCTTCGCAAGAGGAAGAATTCAAACTTACGGGACAGTTGAGGCGTCGGTGCGGCTCTTCATTGAAGGCGTAACTGTCCTGCATCTCAATCCTGAAATCGCCGCGTTGGCCACGCAGTTTCCCGACGCGTATCCCCGCGACCCCGCAGACCGTCAGATCGGCGCCACAGCAATGGCCGAGGGCCTTCCACTGGTCACGCGTGATGAGGGTATTCGCGCAAGCCGGCTCATCAAGACCATTTGGTGAAACAGCGATAAATCCATCCGGAATTTTTCGAGGGATTTCTACCCCGAGACTTTCGCGCCCACCTTGCTTCGCACCAGATCAGCGAGGGCGGCGATGAAGCGGGGAGAATCGTTCAGCCCTTCCATGGTTTCAAACTGCTTGATGCCGAGCGTCTCCGCCAGCTCGCGCGCCTCAATATTGATTTCGTGCAGGGTCTCAACGTGGTCGGAGACGAATGCAACCGGCACCACCAACACGCGCTCGGCACCGCGCACGGCAACGTCCTGAAGAGTTTCCGTAATGAACGGCTGGAGCCAGCGGCCGGGGCCGGAGCGGCTCTGGTAGCAAAGCGCATGCGGATTGGACCACCGCCCGCGCTCCATCACCGCCTTCACCGTGGCTTTCACCTGCGACTGGTAGGGATCGCCTCGCTCCACCGCGCGCGCGGGAATGCTGTGCGCGCTGAAAATCAGGTGGACGTCGGAAGGAATTCGCCCCGCGTGGCCGTTCGAGCGGCGAAATCGCTCAAGCGATTGCTCGATGCGCTCCGCCAGGGCGTCGAGATAAAGAGGATGGTCGTAATAATCGCGGACCAGAAACACCGTGGACGAAGATGGGCTGGGGTATTGGCGTTCCCACTCGTTCAGGCTGCTGCCCGTGGTGGTGCAGGAATATTGCGGGTAAAGCGGGAGCAGAACGATTTCTTCCGGAGCGAACGCGGCGAGCTCCTGAATCGCCTCCTCGGTGAGCGGATGCCAGTAACGCATGGCCACCACCACGCGCGCGTCGAGCGATTTGCGCAGCTCCGCCTCCAGCGCCCGCGCCTGCCGCGCCGTCACCTCGCCGATCGGTGACCTGCCGCCGATTTCCTCGTAATGCTTGCGGACTTTCTCGGCGCGCCGGGAGGAAATCAGCCGTGCCATGGGCTCGCGAGCCAGTCGCGCGAAGGGAAAATCAATAATGTCGGGATCGCGGAAGAGGTTGTAAAGGAAGGGTTCGACCGCGTCGAGCGAGTCGGGACCTCCCAACTGAAACAGCACTACCCCGACGCGCGTGTCGAGATTGGAATTCGGGCCCGTCAATCCGCTGGAACCTTTCTGAAAAATTGCGGGAGTAAAATTTCGCTCCCGCCCGAGCACCGCAATGAAGATTCACCCCGCGGCTGCAATAAAATCCTACACACCTTGGGGTGAGTTCGGCAAGAAAATCTGCGAGCGACAATTTTATATCGTGGCACGCCCATCCGAAGGTGTGAAAAAATAAACAACCTTACGCCAAGGCGCAAAGACGCAAAGTAGATGTCCTTGGTTTGCTTTGCGCTGCTCTGCGCCTTGGCATCTTTGCGGGAGGGATTTTTCTTTTGAGGAGATTTTTTCACAGCTTCTCCGCCCGTGCAACGACAAGCCCGCGCTTAATTTCCTAAATCTGGGTAACTGATGCTCACCGGCCGGCCCTCGCGCGCGGATTGGTAGATTGCCTCCATCACCGCCACATCGCGAAGGCCCTCGAGGCCGTTTGGCTCCGGCTCGCGATTACGCCGCACACCATCGGCCATAGCATCCAGCTCCAGCGCCAGTTCATTCATCACCTGGTATTTCTTCTCGAACCAGCGCCCGTTGATGCGGCCGTAAAGGTGGCGGTCTTCATCGTATTGATAAACCGGATCCAGCATCACCCATCCTTTCTCACCCACAACGCGCAGGAAGGAATCCTTCGCTCCACCCCAACTTGCCGTGCCCTGCATAATCAATCCCTCAGGGAAATTCAGGCGGAAGGCAACATTTTCATCCACCTCTCTGAAGGCCTCCGGGGCGACGGTCCATTCGTACGCCGACGCTTCCACAGGTTCCTTGCCCGTCACCCAGCGCGCCGAATTCACGCAGTAGACGCCTACATCGGGAAGGGCGCCACCGCCCGCCAAGCGCCGGTTGAAATGCCATGCCGGTCTAGTCCCTCCCGGTCGCATATAAATTGAGAAAGCCGAGTGAATGATCTTCAGTCGCCCAAGTTTGCCACTTTGCACCAGCTTCTTCATCTCGAGCGAGCCGGGTTCGAAGTACTTGCGATAGGCGATCATCAGGCGCACATTGTGGGTCCGGCAGGCATCGAGCATCTCGCGGCATTCGGCGACGCTCGTCGCCATGGGCTTTTCGCAAAGCACGTGCTTACCCGCAGCCGCGGCCTGCACGGTGTACACCGCGTGCGTGCTGTTGTTGGTGGCAACGTAGACAGCTTCAACCTGGGGATTCGCCAGGCACTGCGCATAGTTGTCATACGTGTAGGTTTCGTCGGCATCGAACTTCCTGGCCAGGCGATGCGCCTTCGCGCTGTCACCGCTCACCAACGCGACCACGCGCGACTTGCGGCTGGCGCCGAAACCCGGCAGCACCACGTGCTCGGCAAAATGCCCCAACCCGACCACCGCATACCCGACTCGCCCGGCAACTCCCATTTTGGTTCTCCCTTCCTCGATAGTGGAGACAAAACTTTTCTTCGAGTATCGAGTAAATGTCAAGTTGCAGTTCTGCAGCGGCCGTCTATCGACCGTCGTCGGCGCTCATCGAGCACCGCTACCGCGAGCCACCCAGTCACGGTTGTTGCGGTTTCAGGAGGCTTGAGAAGTAGCGCAGGGTATAATAATATGCATGGGGTGTTTTTGTCGGCAAGCCACAAGTTGTTCGTTTCCAAAGTATGATGACCTGTCCCAATTGTCATGCGGGTGTGCCTGAGGAAATGCGCTTCTGCCTTCAGTGTGGTGCGCCGGTGGTCGCAGCGACTCCCCCGACTCCGCCGCCTGTCACAGAACCCCAACCGGTGATGGCGGCAGCCCCCCCGGGTCTGCCCCCGCAACATGTCGAGCCTGCCGCGCCGCCACCTGCGAGCGAGCCGCAAAAGGGCACGACCACGGTCCCGCTGAAAATTGCCCCAACTCCGGTAGTTTCTCCGCGCTCGGGGGCGGCGGTGGAACGGCATCACGCCAGCGGCGAACATGCCGCAGAGATCGACGACGAAACGCTGAAAAAATCTTTCGAGAGACAGGTGACTCAACCAGGAGCGATCATTTGCCGCTTCTGCAAAGGCCCGCTGGATTTGGATGGAGACTTTTGCGAGCAGTGCGGCGCGCCGGTTTCGGAAGCCGCTCCGCCCGGCATGGTGAAGCCGAAGCCGACCGAGCCGCCTCCTCCACCACCCGCCCCCGTTGCGTCCGCACCACCGCCCGCGCCCGCCGTTGCGCCGCCACCCCCCCCTGCGCCCGCCGCCCTTTCCGACCGAACCAACTCGGGACCGCCACTAACATCAAGGACGGTTGCACGACCCAATCCCACGCGCCCGCCCGCTCCTCCTCCCGCACCGCCGGCGGGGGAACAGGAATCCGGCCTGATGGGCCGCCTCAAGGGCCTCTTCAAAAAGGGTTGATAGCGCAAGTGGGACGTCCTCCGGCCCGGCGAGCCCATGCCTGCCCCCGTCCACAGCGCCACGTTTTTAGCAGGAAGATAAACAATAGATTTGTTTGCAAATCCCATTTACTGCTGTATAGTCTAGCCTGGCCGGAAGACAAAGCCGACGATGGCGGCTTGTGAACTGTCCTCCTCTTCAACTTCACGTAGTTTGCCTGGCGAGACTCTCAGCCCAGGATTTTTGCGTGCCGACCGGCCAATGTGATCTCCATTTCTGGAAGCGGAGGCACCCCGGCAGGAATTTGCATACGGTGCCTGCTCCTTATTTGATGGCTGCCTCGGCGGGAGATCCAAGTGAAAGGACCACGTATGGTTCCCGCAGTTGCTCCTCGAAAGCCCGGTCGAGACCCCGCTCAAAAGAACGATCCGCAATCATTCGCTCCTCTCGGCAAGAAGATCAAGGCCCTCCTGGTCTGGCCCAAAATTCCCAAATCTTTTTGGGGTTTCAGCGGAATGCTGGAGCTCCTTTCTGAAAAGGTGGTGATGCCGCCGCTGGGGCTCATCACAGTCGCCTCTCTGTGTCCTGCGGAATGGAC
>JASHTO010000692.1 GCA_030040515.1 Terriglobia bacterium | reverse complement strand
GTGAAGAAGTTCACAGAGAAACCGCCTCTCGCCGTCGCTCGCCGGTACGTCGCTTCCGGGCGATATCTGTGGAACGGTTGCATGTTCATTTGGCGGGCTACCACCTTGCTGGAAAATTTCGCCAAGCACCAACCCCGCATGGCGCGACAACTGGATGAGCTTGCGAAGGCCGGCGGCGTGCGTTCGGCAAAAAATTTCCGTCGCCTGTTTCCCCGATTCGAGAAGATTTCGATCGACTTCGCCATCATGGAGAAAATTTCCAATATTCACGCCGTCGCCGCCGACATCGGCTGGAACGACGTGGGAAGTTGGGCGGTGGTCTACGACCTGTCGGCCAAGGATTCGGAAGCCAATGTGCGGCCGGAGCGCAGCCTAAGCCTCGATTCGCGCGGCAATATGGTCGTAGCCCGGCGCAGCTTCGTGGTAACCGTGGGAATCCAGAATCTCGTGATCGTGGAAACTGATGACGCGCTGCTGGTCTGCCCTCGCGACCGCTCGCAAGACGTGGGGAAGGCAGTTCAGGCATTGGAGGCAGCGGGGCATCGGGATTTGCTGTAGATTTTACGGGCGGCTTGCAATCGAAAACGGCGAAATTCGAAAATCGAAATTCGAAACTTGCGATCAGGGTGAATTTCGAGTTTCAAATTTCGAGTTTCGGTACTTCAAATGGACAAAATCAAATTCGGCACAGACGGCTGGCGGGGCGTGATTGGAGAAGATTTCACCTTCCCCAATGTGCGCCGCGTGGCGGCGGCCATCGCTCAGTACATTCGCGAAGAAAGTCAGCCGGCGCACGGGCTGATCATCGGCTACGACATGCGGTTTCTCTCGGCGGAGTTTGCGCGTGCGGCCGCGGAGGTGATTTCCAACGCGGGAATCCCCGTTTGGCTCGCCCATACCGGAACGCCCACACCGGCGGTCAGCTACGCCGTGACCAGGCGCAAAGCTGCGGGCGCCGTAATGATTACCGCCAGCCACAATCCCTACCGCTGGAACGGCATCAAATTCAAAGCGCCTTACGGAGGATCTGCGGCGCCGGCGATTATTCGCCGGATCGAAGTTCACCTGCACCGGCTCGATGGCAAGAGCGCGCACAAACGCCGGCCTGCCCCAATCGCGACCGTTGACTTGACGGCTCCGTATCTTGACCGCCTGAAGCAGATGGTGAAGCTCGACCTCATCCGCTCCTCGGGCCAGAAATTTGCGATCGATCCGATGTACGGCTCGGGACGCGGTTGCGTCGCGCGCCTGTTTGACGAGGCGGGAATTCCCTACCGTGAAATTCACTCCGAGCATAACCCGCTTTTCCCCGGCATGAACCCGGAACCCATCGAGCCGCACGTGGAGGGCCTGCGCCGCGCCGTAGCGGAGGGAGGCTTTGACGTGGGTTTTGCCACGGACGGAGACGCGGACCGCATCGGCGCCATCGACCGCACGGGCGACTTCATCGACTCGCACAAAATCTTCTCTATCCTGCTCCAGCACCTGACCGAAGACCTGGGCCTGCGCGGCGAAGTGGTGAAAACATTTTCCACCACGCAGATGGTAGACAAGCTGGCGGCGAAACATCATCTCCCGCTTCATATCACTCCCATCGGGTTCAAATATATCTGCGAGCTGATGCTGACGCGCGACATCCTGATTGGCGGCGAAGAGAGCGGAGGAATTGGAATCAAGGGCCACCTGCCGGAGCGCGACGGCATCCTGAACTCGCTGCTTCTCGCCGAAATGATGGCGGAGAAAAAGAAGACCCTAGGCGAGCTGGTGGAGGATTTGAGCCACGAATTTGGCCCGCACTTTTACGAGCGCGTCGATCTGGAAGTGGAGCTTGCCAAGGCGCAGCGCCTGGTGAAGCAGGTGGCGCAGGGGAAATTCAAGAAAGTTGCGGGATTGGCGGTAACCGCGGTGGAAGACTTGGACGGCGCCAAGCTGCGCTTCGGCGATTCCGCTTGGTTGCTGGTGCGCGCCTCGGGAACTGAGAATCTCCTGCGCCTTTACTCCGAAGCCCCCACGCACGAACAAGTCAAAACGCTGCTGGCAGAAATGACGAGTGTCGCGAAGAAGTAGCGTGGACCTGCCAAGCGATTCTGAGCATTGAACAATCATGGAAGATTCCGCACGCGCCAAAACTTATCATCGGACCGGACGCATTCTGAGTGTGACGGGCTATTTGCTTGACCTCGCAATCCTTCTCGTTCTCCTTTTCACCGGCTGGACAATCACTTTGCGCGCGGTGGCGCTTCAGGTCAGCCCGCGCCCGTGGCTTGCCCTGTTGATTTATCTGTGCCTGTTCGGACTTATCACTCAGTTGGCGGGCCTGCCCGTTGATTATCTGCGCGGCTACTGGCTGGAACATCGCTACGGACTCTCCAACCAGACATTGTTTGCGTGGGTGAAGGATCAACTGAAGGGCCTTGCCGTGGGCGGGACGCTGGGCGTGCTGGCGATGGAATTTCTCTACGCCGCAATCCGCCGCTGGCCGGAGCACTGGTGGATTGTGTGCGCAATCGCCTTTATGGGATTCTTCGTGCTGCTTGCGAATCTCGCCCCGGTGATCATTCTTCCCATTTTCTTCAAATTCAAACCGCTAGAGAATTCCGCGCTCGTGGAACGGCTGCTGGAACTCTCGCGGCGCGCCGGCACGCGGGTGAAGGGGGTGTTCGAGTGGAAGCTCAGCGAAAAGAGCAAGAAGGCCAATGCCGCGCTGATGGGGCTCGGCAATACGCGGCGCATCGTGCTGTCCGACACCTTGCTGGCGCAGTTTCAGGACGACGAAGTGGAGGCCGTGCTGGCACACGAATTGGGCCACCACGTGCATCGGCACATCCTGCAGATGATCGCGCTTCAGGGCACGGCAACTTTTCTGGGATTTTATCTGATCCGGCGGGCGCTTGACTGGCTCGGCCCGCATTTCGGGCTTCAAAGCGTGGCGGATTTCGCCAATCTTCCGCTGCT
>JASHTO010000691.1 GCA_030040515.1 Terriglobia bacterium | reverse complement strand
ATGCCAGCTCCTTAAGAAATTCGCGCGGTGACACTGTTCGCAAGCCGGGAAATCGCAGTTGGGCGCCGCGAAAATCGCGCAGGTTGTTGGTTACGATCATTTCCGCGCCCCCGGCGACGGCCAGCTCAACGATGTGATTGTCTCCCTCGTCCGGCAGGTTGGGCCGCCAGGAAAAGTAGATTTCCACCCACTCGCAGGCGCTCAGGAAGGCCGCAAAGAACTCTTGCCGCTCTTGCTCTGAGAGTGGGCACGAACGGAATAGACGTCTTCGGCCCAGCACGTCCTCATACTCCATAAATAGCGCTTGCCCGATTATCGGCCTCAACTTGCCTTCGAGGCAGGCGCGGATGACCTCGCGATTGTGCCCGGCTCGCTTGAGCAACGCCCCAGCAAGAACGTTCGTGTCAATCACAGTTCGGCGCAAACCCCATGATAGCATATATGCTGCCATCGTCGCCGGCTGGCGCAGACACCCGCCTTTCGGTGTCTGCGTTTCCGAAGGAACCGCTCTATTCCCTCAGATCTCCGACGGGTACGCTCCCTCTGGGAACGCAGACTCCAAACGGCAGAAGTCTGCGCCAGCCCGGCACGCCCATGAAGAGACCCCTCATCCGACCTCGTCCCTCGGCCACCTTCTCCCCTAGGGAGAAGGGAGAAACGGTTTTCCCTCTCCGAGGGGAGAGGGTGTCCGTCAGCCGACGGACGGGTGAGGGGTTTTTCTGCCTGCAGCACCTCAAACGCTCGCTCCGGTCGCATACATAAACCCCAATGGATGCGCCACCCGAGAATGGATTGACCGGAACCCCCATCAGGCGTAGAATTATTTTACTGAAATATCGGTGGAGAGAAAAATGAGGCGTAAGGCAAAAATGACGGCGAGTCAGTTTGTCAAACTGGCAACCCGGTTGACGGCCGAGAATCTGGCGCCAATGGCCCCGACGGAGCGAGAGCGGAGAATTAAGTCTGCCGAACAAGCCCTTGACGCTATTTGCCGGAGTACTCCTTCCAAGCCTGCAGAATCTGTTGATACCTCTCGTCCCCTGGGTTATAGCCGAGTTCATACAAAATCTTAGTAACCTCGTGCTCTGACAGGTCGTGTTCAATGAGCTTGGTGAAGAGAGCCTGGAGCCTTCTCCTCTCCTGTAAAGAGACGGCTTTCACTGGGCGCTTGGTCCCGCGACTTGTCTCCTCTTTCATTACGTCGGACAAGTCTTTATCCTCGTGAGCGTCCATTCACCCTCTCTTCATCCGTAGGTGTCGCAGACATCGGTTTTTATGTCTGCGGCACGTTAAAACCTCGCTCGGGGCGCGTCCACAAACCCCAATGTATGTGCCACCCGCGGCCCTCTTGTTACTTCTTATCGTGTATGTACGTCGGTCGGTTTTCTCTTTCAAACCAAGTTCCGTAAGTACAACTGATGAATGCGGTACTACGGTGGACACGCTCGTAGCAGAATCCAGTCTCGTGGTAGTCCCCGAAAATATCGAAATACTGGATCACCCCGTATATGACAATCGGAATATCGCCATCGATGAGTTTTTGGCCGGTCGTTTGGTCAACTATCCTTGTGAAAGCAGTCCCAAATTGATCTCTCTCGGGAACGTTCCCGAGAAGAGAGCCGTCGGGCTTCGCATAAAGAGGAACTTCTAGGGCTTTTATATCAGCCTCCGAACGGTCGCCGAAGGAAGCATAGCGATAACACCTAACGCCTACCGCTGGAGTTTTTCCGCTATTCGCGTAGTGAATGTCCGCGCAGATATGTAGTCCCAGGTTGTCAGGACAAGTGGGCGGAGAGGACATGAGGGCATTGGTTGGGGAAACATAGGCCCGCGTCTCTTGCTTAAACGAGGTGCTTGACCTCTCAAGCGTAGTTCGAGCGGTCTCCGCGGCATCCTGGGCGGCATTTGCAGCATCCTTTGCTGCCCAAATCTGGTCGCCGATTTGCGAGAGACTTGCGCTTGTTAGTTTCCATTGCCGGTGCATATACCAGATCTGGAAAGTCCCAAGAGCAACAGTAGCAATAACAAGGGCTACAGTGGCATATACCAATCTCCTGTTGAGGGTTAGTTGGTCAGCCTTATACTGACGGTCGCGGTCCTCGGCCTCGGCTTGTTTACGTTGAACCTCTCCCAGCTTGGCAGCAAGGATCGGAATGCCATCCTCGAAAACGATATTTCCTAGTTTAGCCTTCTCGCTCGTATCGCTCATAAATGACCATGGGAGGCAATCGCGCTTGGCGCATACACGTCGGGTATATACGCGGCCCGCATTTGAAACTTCAACACAAGCAAACAGGGCGGGGAAGCGATCTCCCCGCCCTTGGTTTTACTGTTGACTGTCAACTGTCGACTGTCAACTGTTTCTTAGTACATCCCCCCGCCCATGCCTCCGGGAGGTGGCCCGCCAGCGTGTTTCTCTTCCTTATCAGGAATTTCGCTGACCAGCGCTTCCGTGGTAAGCATGAGTGAAGCGATCGAGGAGGCGTTTTGCAGAGCGGTTCGCGTCACCTTCGTGGGGTCGATCACTCCGGCTTCCACCAGGTCGCCGAACGTCTCGGTCTGAGCGTCAAACCCGAAGTGGGCGTTGTT
>JASHTO010000690.1 GCA_030040515.1 Terriglobia bacterium | reverse complement strand
CCATCTCGGCGGCATTCGACAAAAAGGAATTGCCCGCACTTGAACCTGACGCGATGTGCTACATGTTGTCGAAAGGCGGCTACCTGGGCGACGGGGCCGGGCACTGGCACCCGCACTTGATGTTTTTTATTCCGCTCACGGAGGGCAACACCTGGGCAGGGAGCCTGCCGGGCTCGCCCATCATCGCCGCCAAGGCTCCCCATGACCGGATGACGATTTTTATGATTCCGGTCGGTAAATGGTCAGACGGCACACCGGACGCGCATCATTTTTGAGGCTTCCGTGACACGCCAACGAGTACGAAAACGTTTCCTGATCATGCTGGGTTTGGCGGCGGCCGCCGGCATCCTGATGTTGCAACCTACGGTGAGGACAATTTGGTTTACCTTCCTGTCCCGCCGATACATTGCGCATTGCACGAATGAGAATGACAAGTTGTGGCCGGAAATCGTGGCGCCGATTTTCGAACCGCTCGTCCCGGTTTGGACCACAATCGAACCCGGCGTCACGATGCTGCTCGACCCTCACGACGTCGTATCCCGTGAGATTCTCATGACGGGCCACTGGGAACCGCAAACGTGGCAGGTCATGGAGCCACACGTCCCGGTCGGCGGGACGTTCGTCGATGTGGGAGCGCACATCGGGTGGTACTCGCTGAAAGCAGCCAAAGCTGTTGGACCGAGGGGGCGCGTCATCGCCGTCGAACCTGATCGCGATACACTCCGCAAACTCCGCGCCAACATTCGAGCCAGCGGCGTCGAAGCGATTGTGCTTGTCGTGCCGGTAGCTTGTTATGATTCCGAAACCACATTGCCGTTTTATTCCGCTCCTGCCGCGAATACGGGAGAGAGTTCACTCTATCTTGACGCCGCTTCCCAGGGAGGCCCCATTACTGCCGAATATAGGGTGCGCGCCCGGCGGCTGGACGACATCCTGCGAGAAATCGGCGTCACGCGCGTGGATGCGCTGAAAATCGACGTGGAGCGCGCAGAGGTGCATGTGCTGAAGGGCGCGGCGGATACCCTTGACCGCTTTCGGCCTGAAATCTCCGTGGAGGTCGATCACGCGAATCTGCAGGAAGTGAGACTCTTCATGCGCTCTCACGGGTACGCGCCGAAAAAGCTTACGGAATCGAACACGGAGTACGTGCCGGTTTCATCGCCCTGGCAAAGCAGCATGGCGCCCTGATCCTGGTTATCAAGAGGTGGGCGAATCCGTGCGCGCCGCGGTTCTCCGCAACTCGGAGCGGGAACGAATTGAAATGGGCATCGCTTAACTCACAGGCCCGAAGTGACAGGGTTGGTTTTTCTACATGAAAACGGCAATGTACGGGCGGATGGTTTTGGGCGCGTCGGCGGTACTTTTGGGCGCCATCGCGCTGATTTGGCACGACGCTGACACCTGGCAAACCTTGATTCAGATCTGGAAGCTGCCTTCCGGCATCACCATCGGTGGTTGCCTGATGTTCGCTCAAATTGCCGGTGGGATCGGGATCCAGTTCCCGCGCACGGAGCGTTTGGCGTCGATCGTTCTCACCATCGTCTATTTGTTATTCTCGCTGGCCTGCGTTCCCGGCATCCTCGCCGCACCTGCCGTCTATGAGCGCTACGGGAGCTTCTTCGAACAGTTTTGCGCGCTCTGCGGCGCGATTGCCCTGGTCGCTGCGAGTGGATTGAATGCCGCACTGGCGAAAGCGCTCGGCCAAGCGGCGCGCCTGGGACTCGGAGCGTGCGTGATTTCATTTACGCTCGGTCAAATCATCTATTTTCGTTATACAGCTCAAATGGTTCCAGGATGGATTCCGCCCAATCCGAGGTTTTGGGCGATATTCACCACGATCGCGTTTGCACTCGCGGCGATGGCCATTCTCATCAACCGGCTGGCGCGCCTTGCAATGCGCCTGATGACCCTCATGCTGGCACTCTTCGGTTTGCTGGTTTGGATTCCTCGCCTCATCGCTCACCCCCGGGCGCATTTCAACTGGTCTGAGCTCGGCCTGACTTTTCTGATTACAGGTGCTGCCTGGGTGGTGGCGGATTTAAGGTCATTCTGATTTAAGTGGGTTTTGGAAAGCAGTCTCAGTGGTTCAGTCGCCCTTCAAAACACCCGCTGCAGTTGTGTATCGACCCGAAATCGGTTTAATATTTTTGGTGCACGACCAGCCCGGGCAGCTTCACGCGCCTGGCGCCCCCCAGTGTGAACCGTGAATAAATTCACGACATTGCTCCTGCTCGGGGTGCTGATGGGCGGGGTTGCCCGCGGCCAGTCCAACCCTTGCAATTCGGCCAACAACCACTGTGTAGTCCTCACCTGGTCGCCCTCGAAGACGTGGGGCATCGCCGGGTACAACATCTTCCGAAGCGAAAAGCCGGGCCCGGGGAGTTTCACCCTGCTCAATCCCTCCCCGGTCGCGGCAGGATGCGGGGTTCTAAACGTCATAATGCATCCCCACCACCGGCGCGAGCGGCACTGGGGACCGCCTTGCACCTGGACGGACAACAGCGTGCAGCCGGGATTCACGTACTTCTACCGCATCACTGCCGTCGACGCGGGCAGCAAGATGCAAAGCAAGCCGTCCCGGGAGGTCAGCGTCAAAGTGCCGGCCAATGCGCACTGAATTTCGCAAGCCTTCACGCGCACCGGAAAGAGGTCTCAGCGGTTCAATCGCCCTTCAAAGCACCATGCGCTTAATGCCCTCGCGAAGGGTCTGTGCACCTCAATCGCCGCCCCAATAATTTTTTCTGTCAGGGGATCGTTTTCGACCATGGAAATTCCTTTGGACCACTGAGACACTGAGGCACCGAGAAAAGCCCATTTCGAGACAGGTTATATCATGAAACCCTCAGTGCCTCAGTGGTTGAGCCGCCCTCTTGGCTTTGGCCTTTTCGAAAACCATCGCGCCTTTCTTTAAGTCGGCGTCGATGGTCAGGGCGTCTCCGGCGGCGATTTCGCCGTCGAGGAGCTTCATGGCCAGCGGGTCCTGAATCAGGCGTTGAATCGCCCGTTTCAGCGGCCTGGCTCCGAATTGCGGGTCGTAGCCTTCGCGGTAGAGCAGTTCGTGAGCCTTCTCCGTCAGCGTGATGGCGATTTTGCGTTCCGCGAGCATTTTGCGGAGATTTTCGAGCTGCAGATCGATGATCTTTTCGATCTCGGTCTTTCCCAGCGCGTTGAAAATCACGATCTCATCGACGCGGTTCAGGAACTCCGGCCGGAAGTGCTGGAGCAGCAGGGCCTGAATCTTTTGCTTCAAATCTTCGCTCAGCGCTCCGGTTGCGCCCACTGCGTTTCCCGATTTCGACGTCACTCCGATGGCGTGGTCCTGGCCGTTCATGGCCTCGTGAATCAGCGTGCTGCCAATGTTGGAAGTCATGATGATCACGGTGTTCTTGAAGTCCACGGTGCGGCCTTTGCCATCCGTCAGGCGGCCCTCATCCAGAATCTGTAGGAAGATGTTGAACACATCGGGATGCGCCTTTTCGATTTCGTCAAACAGCAGCACCGCATACGGCCGCCGGCGGACGAGTTCGGTCAACTGGCCGCCCTCATCGTAACCCACGTAGCCGGGCGGCGCGCCGATCAGCCGCGCCACCGCGTGCTTTTCCATGTACTCCGACATATCGACGCGCAGCATGGCGCGCTCATCGTCAAACAGAAATTCCGCCAGCGCGCGCGCCAGCTCCGTCTTGCCCACGCCCGTGGGACCCAGGAACAAAAACGACCCGATGGGCCGGCGCGGATCGGAAAGCCCCGCGCGGCTCCGCCGCACGGCATTCGCCACCAGGCGCAGGCCATCTTCCTGGCCCACCACGCGCATGCGCAGACGCTCCTCCATCTTCACCAGCTTGGCGACTTCGCCTTCCAGCATTTTGGTGACGGGAATGTGCGTCCAACGCGAAACCACTTTCGCCACGTCTTCCTCATCCACTTCTTCCTTCAACATGCGGCCGGTTTTGTCGATGCTTTGCAGCTTGGTATTTGCCGCGTTCAGGTCCTTTTCCAGCGCCACCAGCTTGCTGTAGCGGATTTCCGCGGCCTTGCCCAGGTCGCCTTCGCGCGTGGCTCGCGCTTCTTCCACCTTGGCCTGCTCGATCGCTTCCTTCAGCCGGCGGATTTCCGCGATAACTTCCTTCTCCGCCTTCCAGCGCAGCTTCAACCGGTCGGATTTCTCCTTTAGCCCCGCCAGCTCCTTTTCGAGCGCCTGCAAGCGCTCGCGCGAGGGCGCGTCATCTTCCTTGCGCAGCGCCTGCTTTTCGATTTCAAGCTGCGTCACGCGCCGCTCAATCTGGTCGATCTCGGCAGGATTCGAGTCAATCTCGATGCGCAGGCCGCTGGCCGCTTCGTCAATCAGGTCGATTGCTTTGTCAGGCAGAAATCGGTCGGAGATGTAGCGGTTTGAAAGCACCGCCGCCGCGACAATCGCCGAATCCTTGATGCGCAC
>JASHTO010000689.1 GCA_030040515.1 Terriglobia bacterium | reverse complement strand
GATACGGAATCGTTCGGCCACTGAATCATCCCAGGCCGCTGAAGGCACGAGTCTTGGATAACCAAGCGCTTTGCATCGATCCAGCCATTGTGACAAGGTAACTTGGTCGTCGGAGAGCTTTGAATAAAGAGTCTCCCACAATCGTGCGGCGACCCACTCTGGCCGTTGACACCCAATCTCTTGCAGCGTTAGCTGACCATTCTTGATTTCACGGATCGTCGCACTAAGTGCTGAGTTGTGTGCGAGCCCAGAAGGAAATGAATACGTCCGCTTATACTGATTCTGCTTCAATGCAGCATACGCAGATGCCCCCCCTTCCGAGAGGGCGGGTTTCGATGCACGAGAGAACTCAACCGGGGTGAAAATACGATTGCGCACGATTCGAATCCATCGTGCGCTGACTAGATCGTCCAACTTGGGGAAAGGGCCAGCCGGATCGGCGCCGGCTTCATAGGTATCTCGAGCCCTTTCGACAGTGCCAGCGATCTCGATCTCCATATCGGTCAGCAAGCGTAAGTAATCTTCGTCAGCAAGCGTGACTTGCACATGAGGACGAGCACCCGCGTGTCGATCGAAAGGCAGGAATCGTGTAAGGCGATTTCTAAGTAAGGTGCGGGTTCTATTGGATTCGTAAGAAAGACTTGGAAACCTGCTGCTGTTTGCTTGTTCGGGCATCTTGTGTTTGAACGAACTCAACTAAGAGTTTCCCTATAGGGAGTGAAGTCTAGCACAGAACGGCAATGGGCGACGTGATGAGCGGAGTCGTGATGAGCGGTGTCGGCTGCAAACTCACACGGCTCTGGCCACCGAACGGTCTGCTCGTAGAACGGGATTAGCCAATCGCGATCCCAATTGCAGAATTTGCCTGAGGAATGGGTCACGCGGGAATCGGAAAAAGCATCCAAGTTGTCGATAAGCGCCCCTGCCGCGGAACCGCCGCACGCGCGTAGCAGACCCCACTGAACCACCCGTGACCAGTGATTGCCGACGATCAACGGAGTGGAGGTGTTTACCGATTCTCCTCCCAGGGATGTGCCCGCATCGGGAAGCTCCCAATCTCACGATTCTTGCATCTGGGAAAACACACACCAAAGAAAATCAGGAGGCATTGGCATGAACCCCATAGATGTTCCAGAACCCTCTCTTTCGTCTCGGGCCATGCTGTGTTCGCTTTCGATCAGCATGTGGTCGGCCCGGAAACACGACCCTGACGCGTCGCAAGAAATCGCCCAGCGTCATGGTGCACAAGCCGACGCAGGCCGCTATCAGAAGGTGCTTCTTCCCAAAGAAGCCCTTGCGGAGGTCCAGAAGATCGTGAGCGATGCTCGCCAGGAGCATTACTTCATGACGCTACCCTGGGATGACAACGGCTATCGGGTGCTCCCCAGCGCAGCCTACATGGACCACACGGAGAAAATGCGAGAGCTGTCGAACCGATTCAGCCCGGCTGTCGACGCTCTGGCACGTGAGTTTGGAAATCTCGTGGAACAGGCCAAGGTGCGGCTTGGCGGCTTATTCCGGCCCGAGGACTACCCCGCTCCCGATGAGCTTCGTCGCAAGTTTTCCTTCGAAACCAAGGTGATGCCATTGCCGGACGCCGGCGATTTCCGGGTGACGCTTGGCGACGACGAGAAAGAGCGAATCAAGCGCCAGATCACCGCCACGGTGGAGGCTTCGCTGCAAATTGCCAGCCGTGACCTGTGGCAACGCCTTTACGAGGCAGTCAACCACTTGGCCGAACGCCTTAGCGCTTACAAGGTCACAGGGACAGGCGTCGAACACCCATTTCGCGATTCCGTTGTCACAAATCTGGTCAAACTGGTCGACGTTCTGCCCAAGCTGAATGTCACGGGAGATCCGGAACTTGAACGCCTGTCGTCTGAAGTGCGCTCAGCGCTGCTGGTTGATCCCCAGGAGCTACGGAAATCGGAATCGGTTCGTACCGAGACGGCGAAGCGCGCGTCGGCCATTGTCGAGCGAATGCAGGGGTACATGGCCGGTTACACGGTCCCTGCGCCCGCGAACCAAGGGAAAGCAGCTTGATTCCTTTTCGTGTGACAGTGAATCCAGGCACGCCAAAGGTGACTCACCAGTGTGGTGGGACCTATTCCTCCCATTAAGAGCGCTGCGGCAACCAACGCTTCCGGGCGCGATCGAGATAAGACAGTCTCTGGCCGGGGCCTCGACCCGTCACGAGCCGCTCGAATCCCGGCATAAACCCTACCTTGCGGTAATGCTCACGGCGGATTTGCGCAACCACGGCATCCCACTGGGGATTCATTCCGGCACGGACGTAACAGTCTTTGGCGTCCTCAAAGTTCTCCAGAGCCTCATGGTAGTACTTGCTCTTCTTCGCATTTAGGATGCGTAGGCCCATTGCCCGGAAGACCTTGGCGGCGATCTCGGGATGCGCCTCGGAGAGGACATCAGCTGCCGGCTCAGTGACGAAGTGGCTTAAACCTTCTAGCGCAACGTCGCTCACCTCTTGAAGCCGTCGAATGAGACGCTCCGTTTCTTTGGTTCCCACCAGCAGGTCAATAAGCGATCCCAGAGAGCCGCGCTCAGCGGCCTCCAGCGCTTTCGTGTGCCAAGCGGCGACTTCGGCTTTCGGGACGAAACGCATCAGTTCCTCGTAGCGATACTTGCTTGGGGCCTTCTGGAACTCAGTCCAGGCTTCTGCAAGGGCCACGTCCGGCCGACCGAGCCGAACGAGCAACTCGCGCTTCAGCTTCGCGAGGTCACCCCCGGCAGCCGACTCGTACGGTTTCTTCCTGTCGAGCAGCAAGCCACGCTCAACCCAGGCAAGCGCTTCGTTGGGATTTGTATCCCCCTGTATCTTGGCTAGGGCAAGACAATCCTTGGCCGAAAGTGCCGTCTGCTGGCAGACCTCAACGTATGCCTCAGCATCCTGCTGTTCGGCGTAGATTGCCCGCAGTACTTCGCCCCAGCGGTGGCGAGATAGATCGGCGGCAGCCTTTGCCTCAAAGAGAGTCTTCACCGCATGCTCGAAAGCAGCGAGGTTTTCTACGTTCATCACCTTCACGGCCTCGCGCTCAAGTTCGTACGTATAGTTGTAGGGATCATCCTGCATGCGATCCAGCAACAGGCTCGCTGTCTCATCAGGGTTTGCACCGGCCGCCTGCCGTGCCTTCAGCCACCCGCAATAGAGGCGTTCGATAAAGATCCCGAAGGCGTCGTCATCGATCTCCTCAGTCTTCTCGTAACAGCCCGCCATGAAGCTCTCATACAACCGTGCTGCCCGCCCTGGATCGGCACTGGTGAGTTGGTCAATTTCTGCGGCAACTTCGTTGAGTTCTGAAGTGAAGGCGGATGCCATTCGCCAGTCGATAAACTGTCCTGGTCGGAGAGCTGTTTCAATCGCCCCCTCCAGGGCATCGCGCTGCACTGGTTCCCGTCTTTTCATCGTTCTCCCTGTCGCCACGCCTTTTGCACTCAAGCCGGTGAGCGCATTTTACCGCGATTTTCGTAAAGCCTGATTAAGGAGCCCTTCGCTGTCGGAGTGGTGCCACAGGCCGCGAATCGTATGTTCGCTTGAGCTCTTGGGCACGGCTGGGGCGTGCGCCCCGACATTTACTGGTCCCGCCGCTGACCGCCCAACGAAAATCGAGTGCCCGTCCAAATCTCCGGGGAAAAAACTATGTACGCCGTATTATCACGACGCTCGCGCCACGCTGAAACATGGGGGACCGAGAAAACCCACTGCCGATTTAGGCTTCCATTGGTGCCAATTTATGCCACAAATCTCACTTCGTGAGACTTGAACCGTAATTTGGCAGCGATTTGAACCGTAAGATGGCAGTCGTGCCGTCATAACCCCTTTCAGATCAATGCAGCCACTCCAGACCTCCGAGGCCGGTTTGGACCATAAGCTGGCACGAAGTTCGAGACGGAAGGATAAAGTGGCAGTAAGTGCCAACTGGACACGTTAGAACTCGAAGCGAGAATACCTTCATTCCCAAGGACATAAGGCACGGAACTCTGCATCATCGTGCGGCCTTTGCATCTTTGTGGCAAAGGGAAGTCCAACCGCTGCCACCTTATGCTTCCATTACTGTCATCTTATGATTCAAATCTCACTTCGGACGAACACAGATCAGAAGCTGACCAAAAGTCGGGTTCAGCTCTTGCTCTTGCAGCCGTTCTTCGGCACGCTCTGCTTGCGGTTGAAGCTGGTCCCCGGCCACTTGCCCACGATGGCCACGGATGGCTCCCGTATCGTCTACAACCCTACCTTTGTGGACGAGCTCAAGCCGGCGGAACTGGAAGGAACACTGGCGCATGAAGTGATGCATTGTGCGCTGGGCCACCACTGCCGCCGCGGCGAGCGCTACCCGCAACTCTGGAACGAAGCCGCCGACTTCGCCATCAATCCCATTCTCATCGCAAATGGCTTCACGCTACCCGCTGGGGCGCTGATTGATCCTGCCTTCGCCAATCTGAGCGCTGAAGAGATATACGCCCGCCTGCTCCAGAAACGGGGCGGTGGAGGCGCAGCACCAAAGCCGAACCCGCAACAAACGAATGTGGGCGGGGGAAATACTGGCGGTCAGCAGCAAATACCGGGCCCTGCACCGTCCAGCCCGTCTGATAGCACGACTCAGCCGGTATCAACCCAAAGCGACCAGCCAAGCGGTCAGGTGTCGCGCTCTACATCGACCTAGCCAGGACGCTTCGGCGAGGTGTTGGACGCTAGCGATGAGCATGGCCAGCCTGCGTCGCCAGCGGAACAGCGCCGTCAGGAACATGAGTGGGGCATTGCGGCGGAGCAGGCTCTGCGGTCAGCCAAGGCTTGCGGACATGATCCGCTGGGCGTTGGAAGGCCGCTTACCGAAGGCCGTCAATCGCAACAAGATTGGCGAGCGATCATGCGCGACTTTGTGGCGGCTACTACGCCATCTGATTATCGCTGGACGCCGCCCAATCGGCGATACATCGCTTCGGGCCTGTACCTCCCATCGGTCGAGCGCCGGGGATTGGGTGAGATTGTGATCGCCGTTGATACGTCAGGTTCGATCGGCAAACTCGAACTGGAACAGTTCGCCGGTGAGATCTCCGCCATTTCCGAGGAGGCTCAGCCGGAAGCCATCCATGTGGTGTATTGCGACGCTGCCGTGCAGTCCAGCCAAGAGTTCCGAGCGTCAGAACCGGTCCGGCTGGAACCCAAGGGCGGTGGAGGCACAGATTTTCGCCATGCTTTCGACTGGGTCGCTGAGAATGATGTCGCACCGGTTTGTCTGATTTACCTTACCGACTTGTGCTGTGACTCGTTTCCCGACGCGCCGCAATATCCCGTTCTGTGGGTAACTGATTCCCGCCGAACGGCGCCATTTGGTGAAACCGTGCGAATCGGCCTTGAGTGAAGCGACCTATTTTGAACTACCCCGTGGCCATTCCTCTCCCCGGGCTCGTCATCATAGTCACCTGCCCAACCCCTTAACAGCAACCGCCTAAGAAAAGCGCCAACGGTCACGGCCTTAAACGGAGCACGGAGCCCAAGGCTTTACACTGACTGTGAATTGTTGCCGCCAAGCACCAGTCGTGAGACGCCAGCTCAGAAGCATTAAGCGCCTCCGGCTCCAATCGAAATTGTGCGAGGTTCCCATGGCAACTCAGTTCGTCTCAACCTTTCACCCATCCAGTAGTCCGACCGCTGCCCACGCCCTCCGCCGGCCGCTAACAATGCATCCGGATCCCCAGGCACCAGTCATGTGCCCCAAGCCGCGGCACGAGGAAGGCCCCGTCGAAGACAGGGAGAGCCTGGTAATGGGGATGCTTCCCATGGT
>JASHTO010000688.1 GCA_030040515.1 Terriglobia bacterium | reverse complement strand
ACAGCGGTGAAGCCGGGACTCTTCGCCAGCATCCGAAAACCGTAACGGACGTCCTGGAGTAAAGTGCTCATCGTGAAGTCCTACTGAAGATTACAAGATATTGCGGCGGCTCTCCCCTTGTAGCGGCGCTCTATGAGCGCCGAAAACGGCGGTCGCCCTGCGACCCAAAGCCGTCTTCGGGCGACGGGTCGTAGACCCCCGCTACAACTTCATTCATACCTCAGCGCCACCATGGGATCCACCTTCGTTGCCCGACGGGCGGGAATCCAGCTCGCACCGAACACTACAATCAGGAGGCCCAAAATCGCAGCCGCAAAAGCCATCGGATCGCCCGGCCCAAGTCCGTAGAGCATGGAGCGGAGCAATCGCGCGCCCGCAATGGCGAGCGGAAGACCCACGATCAGGCCGGCGACGCTCACGATCAAGCTCTCCCGCAGAACCATCCCCAACACCTGGCTTCGCTGGGCGCCCAGGGCCAGTCGCACACCGATTTCCGCCGTGCGCCGGCTGACGCGATAGGAGAGCGTACCGTAGAGTCCCGTGGCCACCAGCAGCGCCGCCAGCACGCCGAAGGAAATGGCCAGCCGCGCGGACAAGCGCTCGTCCGAAATCGATTGATCGAACTGCTCGCGTTGCGTCATGGGTTCGAGCAGCGGCAAATCCGGCCCGAACTCGCGGACGGTGCGGCGGACTTCCGGCAGCAGCGCCGCAGGGTTGTGTTCCGTGCGCAGCTCAATGCTCATGCCGGCGGTGCCCGTGAGTTGGGCATAGGGGAAATAGGCCATGGGCCGCGCCTTTTCTTCCACTCCTGTGTATTTGCTGTCTTGAACCACTCCCACCACCAAAAATTGGTCGGCCTTGGGACCGGTCCTCATGGCCACCTGGTGGCCGATGGGCTCGCGACCCTGTAGGTACTTTTGGGCAAAGGTGTGGTTGATAATGGCCACCTTGGGCGCGGAGGCGGAGTCCGAATCGTTGATATCCCTGCCCTCGAGGATGTGAATCTTCAGGACATGAAAATAATCCGGCCCCACGGAGTTCCATCGCATCGAGGCAAATTGCAGGCCCGCGGGGACAGCGCCGTCGACGAATGCTCCGGTGTTGTTGCTCCATCCCGACCCAATGCGGTTGCCCATCAGGGTGGCGGATTCCACTCCCGGCAATGCCCGCAGGCGATCCATGAGCGACTGATAAAATTGCCGCACCTCGGCATCGCTGCGGAGGGTCTGTGGCGGCGATATCCCGAAGACCAGCAGACCCTGCGGGTCAAGGCCCAAATCCAGGTTTTCCAGATTGCGCAGGGTTCGAAACAGCAGTCCCGCCCCGACCAGCAAAACCAGGCAGACGGAAATTTGCAGCGCCACCACCCTCGCCGTGCGGTTTTGGTGTTTGTCCCTGCCGGCCGTGCGCGCGGAAGTCTTGCGCGCGAGTCCGGGATCGCAGCGCATCGCGTCCCGCAGGGGGGCGAGGCCGAAAACCAGCGCCGCCAGCGCCGAGATTCCCAGTGTGAATGCCAGCACGTTATGATCGGGCGCCACGCTGAAGTCCATTTCCGCCCAGGCGGCGAGTGATTGCGTAGCCCAAACCGCCAGAATCCAACCGAGCGCCGTTCCCCCCGCCACCAGCAGCAAGCTCTCCGTCAGCAAATGGCGGAAGAGCTGGAATCGCCTGGCGCCCATGGCAATGCGCAGGCGGAACTCATTCCGCCGTGTGGTGTTCCGCGCCACCAGGAGCATGGCCACGTTGCTGCAGGCGATCAGCAGGACGATGGCCACCATGGCCATCAGCAGGTAGAGCGGCTTTTCGTAATCTTCCTGCATGTTCTCGATGCCATGCACGGGTGTGAAAGAAAGTGTGGGAAGTTGTTCACCTTTTTCCGGCTTGCCGGCTGTATCCGCGAAGACGCGTTGAATCACGGGATTCAGTTGCGCGAGAGCCGGCTTTTCACTCCGGCCGGCCTGAAGCCGCCCGATCATCATCAGGAACAACCAGTTGGGCGAATTGTACATTCCTTGCTCGTTGGCTGGCGACCGCCCCCACGGCTTCAGATCGTTCCTGGTCTGGAAAGGAATCCAGATGTCGGTGGGCTCTCCCGGTTCCACTCCCTCGAATTCCCTCTGCGCAACGCCGATGATCGTAAAGGGAACCCCCTTGATGTACAGCGTTTGGCCAAGCACCGAGGGACTGCGGGCGAAGCGTCGCGTCCAGTAAGCATAACTCAGCACCGCGGTGGGAGTATGTTGGGATTCGTCTTCCAGCGTGAAACCACGGCCGCGCGCCATGCGCACGCCCAGCCCGGAGAAAAAGTTGCCGCTCACCATGTCTGCGTTGGCTTCTTCCGGCTCATCGCCAAAGCGCACGGCCACCTTCCGGAGGGCGAGCGGGACATAAGCGACAACGTCCGAGAACACCCGGCGCTGCTGGCGGAGCTGCTGGAAGATGGGTTCGGTCAGGGAAGTATCATCATGCCCGGTTTGGAATGTATGGAAGGGCTGTGAGGTAATGTGAATTCGAACCAACTGATCCGGATCGCGCACCGGCAGGCGGCGCATCAGCGCGGCATTCATCACGCTGAAGATGGCGGTATTCGCCCCGATGCCCAGGGCGAGGGTCAGCACCGCCACGACCGTGAAGCCGGGATTCTTGGCCAGCATCCGCAGGCCGAAACGGAGATCTTGTAACAGCTTGCTCATAGTTCAGTTCTCAACTGCTTGACATCATGATGCTTCTTGAGTAGCATCATGATGTGCGAACAACCTTAACTCTCGACGACGATGTGGCCGCGAAGCTTCGCGCCGAAGCGCGCAGGTCGGGCGAACCCTTCAAGCAGGTGGTGAACCGTGTTCTGCGTACCGGCCTAAACGTGAGAGCACAGGCCGCCTGTGCGGCTCCCTTCAAGGTCAGGGCGCGGCCCCTAGGTCTGCGCCCCGGATTAAACTACGACAAAGTGTCCGAGCTTATCGAACAGATTGAAGGTCCCCTCCACCGATGATTCTGGTCGATGCCAATCTGCTGCTCTATGCCTATAATCCTTCGTCTCCTCACCATTCAGCGGCACGCGACTGGTTTGAAGCCACAATGTCCGGATCCGAACCAGTTGGCTTCGCGTGGGTAACGCTTCTCGCCTTCGTTCGGATCGGCACGAGCGCTCGCGCGCTCGAGCATCCGCTCCCCACGGCAGAGGCCGGAGATATTGTTTCCGAGTGGCTCGCTAGTTCGATCACGACCCTCCTGAATCCCGGCGAAAGGCACTGGCAAATCCTGCGCGACCTGATGACCCGGGGCCAGGTTCGCGGCCCTTTAGTTACGGACGCCCATTTGGCTGCCCTGGCCATCGAGCATGGTGCCGAACTCGCTACCACAGACCGCGACTTCGCCCGCTTCCCCGGCCTGAAGTTCTTCAATCCCCTTCAACCCGCCTAGCGACGCTGGGGTGATCAAGGCACCGTCAAAGTCGCATCCATTTGGAATGCGGGAGTTTGCTCCCGCTTTCTGGCCCGGCAGCTTGCTGCGGGCCAATGGCGCGCCTGCAAGCTAGGCGTGCCAAAAGCGGCAGCAAGCTGCCGCACTCCACAAAAGGGGAAACCTGCTGGTGTTATTCGTACCTCAGCGCCACAACCGGATCGACTTTGGTTGCGCGCAGCGCCGGAATGTAGCAAGCCGCGAGGGCCACCAGACTCAGCAGGCCGGCCACTCCGGCAAAACTCACGGGGTCGTGGGCGCTGATTCCGTAGAGCATTTTGGCCATCAGCCGCGTCAGGGCAAAGGCCGACGCCAGGCCGATGGCCACGCCCGCCAGCGTCATCTTCGCTCCATCCGCCAGAACCATGCGCAACACGTCGCCGCGTTCCGCACCGAGCGCCATGCGGATTCCCATTTCATGAAGCCGTTGGCCGACCAGGTAGGAAACCACGCCGTAAATTCCCACGCACGACATGATCAAAGCGAGGGCGGCGAAAACACCCAGTAAAATCATCGAGAATCGCCGCGCGGCGAGCGAATGGGAAATCACTTCGTCCATGGTCTCCGTCTGGTACATCACCTGCTGGGAGTTGACTTGGGACAGCGCCCGCCGAACCTCACCCACCTGCGCCAGCGGTGAACCTTGTGTCCGGGCGACGATCGCCGCCCCGCTGGCCAGAAGAGGTAGAAACCGGTCCGGAATCTGCGAAATCGGGAAATAGCATTGCGCCTGCACGCTGGCGTCAGGGCCTTCATCGAGCCCCCACTGTTTCACGTGCCCGGCAACTCCCACAATCTCCACCGTGGTGTTGAGAATTTCAAAGTTGACGCGCTTTCCGATAGGATCCTCGCCGGGAAAATGCAGCTTGGCGAAGCGCTCATCTATAACCATGACGAGCGGCGAGTGCTCATCATCCTGCGTGGTGAGAAAGCGGCCACGCTTCAGCGGAATTTTCATGACTTTCAAATAGTCCTGCTGCACCAGGTAAAAGAGCGACATCTTCATATCGCCCTGGCTCAGAGGTTTGGGCTGGCCTTCCAGCCAAAAGGGCAATTCGGAATCGCCTTCCATGGGGGTGGACCCCGCCGAAAGTGACACCGCCTCAATCCCGGGAATGGCCGCAAGGGTGTCGTGAATCTGCCGCCAATGGGCGCGAACCGCCTCCGGAGACTTGATTTCCGGGGGAAACGACATGTCGAACATCAGCACGTTGTGAGAATCAAATCCGGGATCGACCCTCCAGAGCGTGGCGAGGCTGCGAATCATCAATCCCGCGCCGGCCAGAAGAACCAGGGCCATGGCCATTTCCACCACCACAAAAATTCTCTGGGTGCGATGTCGCGCGCCGCTCGATCCGCGCCCTCCTTCCTTAAGGGTATCGTGCAGGTCGCCGTGCCAGTTCTTGAGCGCGGGCGCAAGGCCGAATAGAATTCCCGACAGTGTGGAGACCGCAAGCATGAAAACCAGAACGCGCTCGTCCAGGCGGACTTCCTCGGCCCGCGGCAGCGCCTCCGGCAGCGCCTTCAGCGCCCCTTGGAGCCCCCAGGAAGCGAGCAACAGACCCAGCGCTCCGCCCGCCAGCGCCAGCAGCAGGCTCTCCGTCAAAAGTTGCCGAACCACCCGGCCGCGCCCGGCCCCCAGCGCTGAGCGGATGGCGAACTCGCGGGTGCGGGCCGTTGAGCGCGCCAGCAGAAGATTCGCCACGTTGGCACAAGCGATCAGGAGAACGAAACCCACAGCGGCGAGCAACACCAGCAGAAACGGCCGGATCTCCCCCACCATGTTCTGCTTCAGGGGAACCAGGGTTATGCCCGTGCCTTTGTCGACCTCGGGATACGCCTCGCCAAGACGTCGCCCGAGGGCCTGCATATCCGCGTTGGCCTGCTCAAAGGTAACACCGGGTTTCAGCCTTCCCACCGCGCCCATGTTCATGCCTGTTCTGCGGCTGCGGAAGGTGGAGTCATTCCACTGGCCGATGGGAACGTACACATCGCTGCGATGGAAGTGGTTGCAGACGTAACGAAAGTCGGCCGGGATCACGCCGACAATGGTGTACGCCTGGCCGTTGAGGTTCAGCGACTTCCCCAACACGTCGCGTGCAGAAGCAAACTTGCGATTCCACAAGCCCCTACTGATCAGCACCACTGGCGCCGCTCCCACCTAGTCCTCTTGGGGAAGAAATACGCGCCCAATCACCGGTTGGACGCCCAACAAAGGGAAAAAGTTAGCGGAAATCATTTCCGCCGGGATGCGCTCGGGCTCGCCTACGCCGAACAGATTGAAATTGTCCCCCCGATAGGCCGCCAGGCCGGAAAATGACTGGTTGTCGCGCACCCAATCGAGAAAATTAGGATAAGAGATGGACATCTGGTCGAACTTGGAGTCGCGCGTGTAGAGCGCCACCAGCCGGTTCGGCTGCGCAAAGGGAAGTGGATTCAGCAGTACGCCATTCACGACGGAAAAGATGGCGGTATTCGCGCCAATGCCCAGCGCCAGCGTGATCACCGCCACCACCGTGAAGCCGGGATTCTTGGCCAGCGTGCGCAAACCGAATTTGATGTCTTGCAGCAAAGTCGTCAAGCCGCGCCCTCCTCAATACCGAGAACGAGAATTGTGGCGTCGTCGTTCCATTTATCTCCTGTAAATTCCCGCACCTTCGTCATGACTTCCTGCTGCATTGCCTCTGGGCGCAGATTCCGATTTGCAGTGAGCATCACCAGCAGACGGTCTTCCTGGAATTCTTCGCCTTGCGGGTTGGTGGCTTCGGTGATTCCGTCGGTAAACAGAATCAGGCGGTCGCCGCGGGCAAGTTCCACCGACCCCTGCTGGCAATTCCATTCACGCACCAGGTCCAGCACCGGCCCGCCTTCGCGCAGCCTTCTGCACGAACCATCGGCGCGAATCAAGAAAGGAGGGTTGTGCCCCGCGTTGACGAAAGACAGGCGACGTGCAGGCGCATCGAGGAGTGCATAGAAGAAAGTGATAAACCGATTTTCGCCCACGTGGGGCAGAGTGGCTTGATTCACGCGCGCGCAAAGCTCGGCGGGCTGCACTTCCGGCCCCGCAAAGCCGTGAACGGTGGCTTGCAGATTCGACATGAGCAGCGCGGCCGGAACGCCCTTGCCCGTGACGTCGCCGATGCAGATGGCCAGAGAGTCATCGCGCAGTTTCAGGACATCAAAATAGTCTCCGCCCACGCTGCGCGCGGGCCGCCAGTAGGCATCGATCTCGTAACCCGGCAATTGCGGAAGTTCCGCGGGAACCAGCCGCTCCTGAATGTGATGGGCTTCGGCGATTTCTTCCTCGCGCTCGCGCAATTCTTCGAACGCCTGCTGCGCGCGCAGAGCTTCTTCGCGCTGGCTTTGGCGAGCCGCGCGGCGCAGACGTCCTCGCTGAATCTGCCGTCGAAGCGATTCCACCAGCCGCGCGTTGTCCCAGGGCTTTTGGACAAAGTCGCTCACGCCGCGCTGCATCGCCTCGACCGCAACGTCCACGCTTCCCCAACCCGTCATCACCACGATGGGCATATCGCTGTAGGGTTCGAGGCTAGCCAGCAGGTCGAGCCCTTCCCGGCCGGAAGTGGTATCGCGGGTGTAATTCAGGTCCATGAGCAAGAGGTCAAAAGGCTGAACACGAAGTGCCGCAAGGGCTTCCTCCGGCGTGTTAACCCCTTTAACTTCATAGCCTTGGTGACGGAGCAGCAAGCCGAGGGATTCCCGCATGTCGGGCTGGTCATCGGCGATCAGGATGCGGCCTTGGGCGGTGGTTCCCACACCCATTGCTTCCTCGGCTAAGGTGGTCATGCTCGCGTAATCTCCCAAGCAGTCGAGCAATCGACTGATCTATTTGGTTGGAATCTTTAATCCAGCCGGATTTTATTGAACGCGTCCCACTGTGACATATCGGAGAGAATGACCTTATCGCCGGGCTGCAAGCCGCTCAGAACCTCGGCGGCATTCACCGACTCGCGACCGAGCTGCACCTGGACGCGGCTGGCGATTCTGCCATCCTCATCCAGTCGGAAAATCCCCACCTTGCTGTTGGGCTGGCCAAAAGCCGGACGTCCCATGTAAACGACGTCCGGAAGGTTTTCGATTTCGATGGTCCCCTCCACGCTCAGGTCAGCGCGGGCGCCCTTGGGAAGCTCGCCATCCAACTTCACGTCCACCGTCACGCTGCCTTCCACCACAGCGGGGTCAACGCGTTCCACGTGGCCGGGAACAATTCCGTTACGCGTATCAATGGAGGCCTTCTGCCCAATGAGCACTTCATTGGCCTGCGTCTCAGGAATTTTCAATTCCGCCTTCAGGTGCGTGGGTTGCATGACTTTGGCAAGCGGAGTACCGGCGGGCACTTGTTGGCCCACCTCGACGTCAAGTTCCTGCAAAACTCCGTCCGCCCCGGCTCGCACGTTGGAGAGCGAATCGAGCTGGGATTTCTTCAAGTCATACATCGCCCGCAGTGATTCCACCTTCGCCTGCTGCTCATCCAATTGCGCCTTGGCGGAAGCCTCACTCACCGTCAATTGTTGTTTCTCGATATCGTTGCTGGTGGCCTGCGCGTCGGCCTCTGCCTTTGACTCTTTGGCGTTCAATTCGGAACCCAAACCTCGTTTAGCCAGTTCCGTGTCACGATCGGCATTAAGTTTGGCTTTGATATAGTCGGATTGCACTTGCGCGGCCTTGGCCTTCTCATCCAGCAGCGAGCTATCGAGCTGCGCCTTCATGCTGGTGTACTGAGCCTCACCCGCCTTGAGCTGCCATTCCGCGTCCACAACGGCCTGATCCTGCGCAGGATTGGTCAACTCCATTAGGACGGTGTTCGCCGTTACAGGTGAGCCGGGAAGGAGCAGGCGACGCGCCACGCGCCCGTCAATGGGAGCGGAAACCACCAATAAATCTTCCGGAACCAGGCTGCCCAGTCCGCGAACTTCCAGGAGCATGGGGCCGCGCTTCACCGGTTCCACCCAAACGGTCGCCTTGTCCACGCTGGGAGGAGCGGGCTTTAGCCGCGAAACCGCCAATGTGACCGAAGCCACCGCCAGCAGCCCGACGACAATGTAAATGATCCGGCGAATGCGCCGCTTCTTCACCAAGTCATCTCGTCGAATATCCATTTGATTCTCCAGTCTGAAACGAGCAAGGGAAATACCATTGTCGAATGCAGCCTAATCAATTGTTTTCAAAGGAATTATAGGGCCAAAGGGGGCCTCCGTCCATAAGAGTTGTGTCCGCTTTTGGGATTGCGCTTGGCGATATCGAACAGGATTTAGAGTCGGTAGCCATAGTCAGCCTTCGACACTTGTCGAGCTCCCGCCGCCATCGGTTCGGCCAGTTGGGATCAAGGTTAAATCATAGAGCTCTTCCGGAACCACCGGTTGCTGCGCCCAACCGGATTCCATCCAGTAACTTTTGCTCATTATTCTATCCCACGATCAACTTGCCATTTCGAGTGTTCGATTCCGGCCATGCCAATCCCACAAGCGGACGCAGGAGATTCCAGTCCAGAAGGCCAACATTGACCGCAAGTAACTGATTAAAAATAGCTTAATCAATGATACAAATATGGCAGCGTGAGTGCGGCGAATTTCCTGCACTAAATCATAACCACCGATGGGAGTAGTGTAAATGCAGACATCGAAGCAAGGTTTTTGGTTGTTGGTAATTCTTCCCCTTTTGGCTTATCTCCTTCCGGCGATTGCCTTCTGCCAGGAATCCGATAAAGGGTCGGAAGGACGGGACGTAACCGGCATCGATTATTCGAGCAATCACAGTTTTCCCGATCTCCTCGCCCCCTATGCTTCCCCGTACGTTCCTGAGGCGCGTATGGACAACTCAGACCGACTGAAGAATCTCATTTCCGATGGAAAGTTGGTGCTGACGCTTGAGGACGCGATCGCGCTGGCACTCGAAAACAATTTGGATATCGCCGTGGCGCGTTACAACCTGCCGATTGCCCAAACCGACCTGCTGCGCGCCAAAGGCGGAGGGGCGACGCGGGGTGTGGCCGGCTCTTTCCAATCCACTACGCTGTTTTCCGGCAGTCTGGGTGGAGGCGTGGGCGGAGGTGGGGGCGGAGGTGGGAGCGGCGCAGGCGGCACACTCGGCGGCACCAGCATCAACGCTGTCGGCACCGGCGGAAATTTCGACCCGTATATCTCAACTTTCTTTGGCTACACCGGTGCCACCACACCCTTGGATTACACGGTCGTGAGCGGCGTGCCTACTGAGACCAGCCATTTTTCATATTTCAGCACCAACTACAGCCAGGGATTTGTTAGCGGCACGAGCATCGGCGTATCGGAATACAGTTACCGGCTTGCGGACAACACCACCACCTCGATCTTCGACCCCGAATTCGTCAGCGGACTTTCGGTGGGATTCTCGCAGAACATCCTGAACGGGTACGGGAAGCGCGCCAATGCCCGTTTCATTCGCATCGGGCGGAACAACTTGACCTACTCGATGAGCGTTTTCCGTCAGAGCGTGACCGATCAGGTGGCCACCGTGATGACCACGTATTACAGCCTGCTGGCGGACCAGGAGAGCATTCGCGTGGCCCAGGAAGGACTGCAATACGCGCAGAAGCTGCTGGAAAACAATCAGGCGGAATTGAAGATCGGCGCGGTGGCGCAATACGACGTGCTGCTGAGCGAGCAGGCCGTTGCGGACCAGCAGCAGGCTCTGATCGCGGCGCAAAACACCTTTTCCCAGGACGCGCAAACCATGAAGGCCAAAATCTCCAGGACCTTCAATGAACAACTGGCCACGGTGGAAATTTCTCCCACCGACAAGCTGCCGGAACCGCACCCGGATGACGTGCCGCCGCTGGCCGATGCCTTGCGGGAAGCTGCGGCGCATCGCCCGGAGATTGAACAGGCGGACATCAACCTGCGCAACCAGGATTTGACGATCGCGGGAACGCGCAACGCCCTGTTGCCCCAGGTTCTGGTTTTTGGCACCTATAGTTTCCAGGGGCTGGGCGGCGCGTTGCGGCCCAGCTTCGCGAACATCGTCGATAACTCCTACCCGAATATTTCCTATGGCATTCAGGTGGGATTTCCCTTTCGAAACCGGCAAGCCCAGGCGGATGCGGCGCGCGCACTGCTGGAAAGACGCCAGTTGCTGATGAAGCTCCAGGACGCCAAGAACCAGGCGGTTTGGGACGTCAGCAAAGCGGTGAGCGCCGTCGATCAGGCTCGAATCGCGCTGGATGCCGCGCTGAAGCTGGAGTCCGTATCGCGACAAGTGCTCGACATGCAGCAGCAGAAATTCACCCTCGCCACGGCCACCGTGGAAGATGTGATTGCGGCTCAAAAAAATCTCGCCACGGCGGAAGGGAATGTGGTGAAAGCCCGAGCCACCTACGCCAGCGCACTCATCCAATTTGAGCAAGCCACCGGAACCCTTCTTGAGAGAAACAATATTGAGCTTTCCGAGGCTGTGGGAGGCGAAGTTCATCGCGCGCCGAATATTCCGGGCGCCCCCCCGACGAATCCTTAGCGGCGAGATCCTCTGAAGGAAGAATTCGAGTCTTCCTCCTACCGGCTCTTTCACTGTGTCGGCGGGTGGCGCACGCCACAAGCTCGTGCCGAGCGCGCCAAGCTACCTGCGATTCGCGCGGACATGCTACGATCACAAGCCTAGGTTCGAATCGTCACAAGGCTGAACAGGGAGGATGGATGAAGGGCAGGCTTTCTCGCAGAGAATTTCTCCACGATGCGAAAACTATCAGCCTTTCGTGGGGAGGGTTGAGGATTTTCGCCGGGTGGCCGGCAGTCGCGGAGGAAGCCCAAACCCCGGCCGTCTCACCTTCATCACAGCCGTTCATTTATGGCTCGGCTTTTTATCGGCCTCCCAATCCGCCGGCTTCCCTGCGCAGAGAAATGCTCAGAGACATCGCGCAGAAATACCGCTTCAACATTATCCGCATTTATCCCGCATGGGTTTACTACAATCCCGCACCGGGCCGTTTTGTGTTCGACGATCTGGAAGAAGTTATGAAGTATTGCGATGAGTTTGGGCTGCGGGTACTGATGGGAGTGGTTACGGAAGAAGCGCCATATTGGCTGGAAAAGGCGCATCCCGAAACCCGCTACGTGGACGCAAAGGGAAACGCACGACGGCTCATCG